>CALIJJ010000185.1 GCA_938017515.1 uncultured Pseudanabaenaceae cyanobacterium | reverse complement strand
GATCGCGATCGAAATCTTTCGCCGAAGTCACGAAGGCAGTTGGCAGATTCTCAACTATCAAGCAGGGGATTCCGTGGAACTTAGCTCTGTGGGCTTGACATTCCCCACTGAAGAGATTTACGAAGACATTGTGTTTGAATCCACTTTGGAATCAGCCGAGGCTGACTGAACCTATTCCACTCCACTGAGCCACTCTACTGACGCAAAATGCGATGTATCCCGCCCAGGGGAAATACACCGCATTCCATTGCACCAAGGTTTACAGTCGGCAAAACCCGCCCCAACCGCAGGGGATGTTGCTACGGGGAAATCTCCTTAGCCACTCTGCTCATTTAGCAGGATCTCGTCCTTAGACTCACCCCAGTAGGCGCTGTAGGTGACCTCGATCTGCATGCCCTTGATGGCTTGAGACCAGCGATAAATGGCATCCTTCGGATTGACGCCGATTTCCAGCAGCTTGGCACCCATGTAATATTCGATTTGTTTTTTCGCCATTGCGTCCATACCGCGAGACTTAAGAAACCGGCGGGACATTTGAGCCTGAGTGTGTTTTGCCATGAATTGCGAGAAATTTGTGCAGTACGTTAGTTTTCAATGCGCCAATTTCGCGCCCATCTAGTGTAAAAGGCTCCTGGGGGAAGCGCTATCCTGAAGTAAGAATCCCTCGACATGGCCTTCGGGTCCGACTATCACTTCAGCAATCACCATGACCCAATCAACACCCCAGGTTTGTATTCTTGGCGGCGGCTTCGGCGGACTCTACACAGCCCTACGCCTGAGTCAGCTCTCCTGGGAGGGATTCACCCGGCCCGAAATCACGCTGGTGGACCAAAACGATCGCTTTGTCTTCCTACCGCTGCTCTACGAACTCCTCACCCGTGAGCTAGAAACCTGGGAAATCGCGCCCCCCTTTGAGGAATTGCTCTCGGGCACGGGCATTCGCTTTGTCAAGGGAACCGTGAGCGCCATCGACACCAATGCCAAGCAAGTTGAGGTGCAGACCAGCAACGAGGCTCAAACACTCCCCTACGATCGCCTCGTTCTGGCCCTCGGCGGCGAAACGCCTATGGACATGGTGCCGGGGGCCGCGGAGCATGCGATTCCGTTCCGATCCGTCGAAGATGCCTACTGCCTGGAAGAAAAGCTGCGTGCCCTAGAAGACTCCGACAAGGATCGCATTCGCATTGCGGTGGCCGGGGGCGGCTACAGTGGCGTGGAGTTGGCCTGCAAGTTGGCGGAACGATTGGGCGATCGCGGCCGGGTCCGCATCGTCGAACTCTCCGACAAAATTCTGCGCACCTCCCCCGAATTCAACCGCGAATCCGCTCGTAAGGCTCTGGAAGACCAGAATGTCTGGATTGATCTGGAAACCAGCATTGAAGCCATTGGTGCCGATGAGATTAAGCTGCAGTTCAAGCAGCAAGTCGATACGATTCCGGTGGATATTGTCCTGTGGACCGTCGGGACGAAGGTGGTTCCGGTGATTGAGGCGTTGGATTTGCCCAAGAGCGATCGCAATCAAATCCGCATCAACCCCACCCTTGATGTCATAGACCACCCCGAGATCTTTGCCCTGGGTGACCTGGCGACGGGAGAAGATGCCGACGCTCAAAAGCTCCCGGCCACGGCTCAAGTTGCCTTTCAGCAAGCCGACTATGCGGGCTGGAATGTCTGGGCCTCGCTGACGAACCGCCCGCTGCTGCCCTTCCGCTACCAAAATCTGGGTGAAATGATGAGCCTGGGCTCCAGCTCAGCGACCTTGACCGGGTTGGGGGTTACACTTAACGGTCCCCTGGCCCATGTGGCGCGTCGTCTGGTGTACCTGTCGCGCATGCCGACGCTGGAGCACCAAATGCGGGTTGGGTTTAATTGGATGACCAAACCCCTCCAGGACTTGCTCGGTGCCGCCGTTCCTCCGTCTCAATAATGTCCATGGCGACTCTCCCTAAAGTGATTTTTTTCGATGCCATGGGCACGCTCTTTGGCCTGCGGGGTAGCGTCGGCGAGGTGTATGGGCAAGTGGCCCAACAGTTCGGCGTTGTGGTGTCTGCCAAGGCCTTGGATCAGGCCTTTTTTCAAAGCTTCAAAGCTGCTCCCCCCATGGCCTTTCCTGGGGTGCCCAAGGCACAGTTGTTTCGCCAAGAATATGACTGGTGGGAGGCGATCGCCCGCCAAACCTTCCACGAAACAGGAACCCTGGAGCAATTCCAAGACTTCCCCACCTTCTTTGCCCACCTCTACGGCCACTTCACCACCGCCGAGCCCTGGCTGCTCTACGATGACACCGTGCCCACGTTAGAGCATTGGCAGCAGCAAGGCGTTGAACTGGGTGTCATCTCCAATTTTGATTCCCGTTTGCACACTATTCTGAAAGTACTCGGCATTAATCTTTACTTCACCTCTGTCACCATTTCCACAGAAGCCGGAGCCGCAAAACCCGAACCTGCCATTTTTCAGCGAGGCTTAGCCAAGCATGCCGTCGCGGCCCACCAAGCTTGGCATGTCGGCGACAGCATCAAGGCTGATTATCACGGTGCCAGAGCTGCGGGGCTAACGGGAATTTGGATCGATCGCATCTAGACTTTCCTGCGCACCTAGACTTTCCTGAGCTTCTTGCATCCAAAGCGGCTCAAGTCTGTCTTGTCTTCAGGCCCCTCGTTTTTAGGCCCCTCGTTTTTAGGTCCCCTTGTTTTCAGGCCCCCTTGTCTTCAGGCTAAAGTATGGCCTGATTCAAACAACGCTTCCAAACCTAAAAACCAGCGATCAGCCATTTTGATTTCACCCAGAGCATTGGGGTGAATCCCATCAGCCCCATGCTCCGTCGCCAAATTGTAGTCAGTCCAATGATCAACCACAATGACAGGGGAATCCGGGCGGGTTTTGCGCGCAACTAGATCTGGCACCAGATCATTAAAGGCTACGGTTGCGGCCTCAAAACGGCCATCAGGAACAATCTGGGCGATAAAAATCGCCATATTGGGATTCTGGGCACGCAGCACATCGATTAACTGTTCCATCTCTTGAATCGTGCTGGCCGCGCTCTCCGTGTACAACACATCATTGGTACCTAAGTGGACTAACGCCACATCCGGCTGGCTCACTGCTACCCACTGGGCAAGGTGACCCTTCGCTTGCAGATAGGGTAAATAGGGCTCATTGCCGTCACGATCATGGCCATAGCCATAGAGAATGTCATTCACTCGCCATCCCCCATGACCTTCATGATCGAGATCAAAAGAGGGATTTTCATACAGCGTTGCATCGGTGAAACGATGGGTCTCACTGCCAACAAAATCTACATTGCCATAGCCTGCAGATTGAAGGTCTTGCCAGAGCGGCTTGCGGTAACTGTCCAAGTCTTCAAAACCATCGGTGATGGAATCGCCCAGGGGAAGAATGCGCGTTGCCGTAGGACGATGGACCGTCACCGTAACGGTATCTTCTTGGCTGGAAGCGATGCCGCCATCATCAGCAACAAGTTGCAGCTCATACACCCCTGGTTCACTGAACTTGACGGTGGTTTCTGCTGCACTTGAGTCCTCAAAAACAACCTCACCGGGGCCGGTCAGCCGATGCCAGGAAAAACTCAACGGATCTGCATCGGGATCCGTTGCTTGCCCCTGGAGTGGTGTTGAGATCCAGTTAAAAACTGTTGTTGAGAAATCGGCTCCCGCATCTACGCTGGGAGAACGATTGGTAAGGAGGTCTTGAACCGTGATGACAACCGTATCTTGCTGCTCAGGAGAGATGCCGTCATTGGCCGTGAGTGTCAGTTCATAGACCCCTGCCGCACTGAACAAAACCGAGGTTTCCTCGCTCGTTGGGTCGTCAAAGACCACATCTCCAGGTCCCGAAAGTTTGCTCCAGGACAACGTGAGTGCATCGGAGTCTGGGTCCGTGACTTTTCCCTGGATGGGGGTCGCTGTAGCGTTCAGCAGCGTTATCGAAAAATCTGCTCCGGCGTTGACCATCGGCGAGCGATTCAAAACCAATTCATTGAACGTTATGACAACCGTATCTTCCTGAGAGGGAGAAATTCCGTCGTCTGCTGTTAGCTTCAGCTCATATATCCCTGACTGACTAAATCGAACCGAGGTCTCGACTGAAGCCGGATCCTCAAAAACTGCTTCACCGGGACCACTGACTTGGCTCCAGGTGACCGTCAATGGCTCATGACCCGAATCACTGACTTCTCCAACAATCCGCGTGGACTCACTAAGAGAGGTTGTTGTTGCAAAATCTACACCAGCATTGACAGTCGGCAACTGGCTGATAAACGTTCGCTTGTAAACACCACTTTGATCGATGTACCAGGCAACTTCCTGATTTGTTCCCACTTGATACCAAAGCAGTTCAGAAATACCGTCGTCATCTAGATCCGTGATGTCCTTAAATTTCCAGCTAGGATCACTGACGTTGGGTAGAGGGAGGGACTCGATTATCTGAGGTACTCCAGTTGCCTCCTCGGGCTCGCCCATGAGCCAAATGAGATCCTGGCCTGTGACTTCATGGCGCCATAACCAGTCTGTGCTGCCAACCCCATCAAAATTGCCTCCACCCTTGAGCGACCATCTGGAATCGCTAATCGACGGCAGGAAGCCTGACTCTGCCAGGCCCAAGACAATCCTTAAACCCTCTGATGGATTGACTTCCATAATCTCTTAAGTCTTCATCACGTTCAAAACAATATGGCGAACCACACAAAGGAACAGACCCAGCGATTAATTATGCAAACAATAAAAATTAAAGCCAAGATTTATTCAGTAGAATCACTCTATTTTCAAGAAGCATAGAGAACAAAAAAAAATTCCATAAAGCTTCCCTAAAAGCTACTGCCCCCCAGGGCTTCGGACGTTACATTTCGCAAAAAAATAGAGGGCGTAGTTGTAACTACGCCCTCTATTTTTGTTACGAATTAACAGCCCAATTTTGTCTAAGCAACAATCCGCATTTCGGGATATTCAGCGACTAGCTCATCGCTGGAAAGCACATCCCCACTCGCTTGAGGCTCCCACAACAGCTCGACACCCAGTAGCTCATCCGCAGAGATGGCACCCGCTGTGCGCAGTGCTGTTCTGAGGTCTTCAGCATTCTGGATTTGGGGCAGCTTCAGCTTGCTTTGGGTGGCAAGCACTAGGGTGACCACAATGTACTCACCGGGTTCAGCCACGGTCTCGGAGAGATTGCCGCCGCTGCCCGTTGCCTTGAGGGCTCGTTCCAGGGAGCGGACCTGGCCGTTGTAGTTGGACAAGGTTTCTGCGGCTAGCTTGCTGCGCTCACCCAGGGCAACGCGGTTGAACACCGTTTCTGCATTGGTCAACACGGTCTTTTCGGAATCTGTGCAGGCGTAGGCCCAGTACTCGGGGTGACGCAGCAGCGACAGCACTGACTCCTGGAGCAGACCGGCTAAACCGGCATTGGTGCTGGTGTCGGAGGTTTGGGCGATGCGATCGAGATCCGGCTGCAATTCCCGTGCCTGAGCCAACAGGCCAACTTGTACCTTGGCCACCGTCACTGGAGGGTTGCTGCTGCTGGTGTAGCTGGTGCCGCCATAGCCGCCCGCGCTATTGGTTGCGAAGTTCTGGAAGGCGCGTACCAGGAAACTGGCCACGGCCATGAAGATCAGCAGCGAGAACAGGCTGCCACCGCCGCCAAACAGGAATGGCAACATGAAGAAGCTGCCACCGCCGAAGCCACCTCGGTAACCACCGCCGTAAGCGCCACCGTAAGCGCCGCCACCGCCGTAGTTACCACCGCCACTGCGGGGCATGCTGCGGCTAGGGGCACGGAAGCCACCGGCCCGCCCACCGCTGCGAGCGGCAAAGGCTGGGCTGACCTGGCTAAAGACCAGACCCGCAGCGAGGGCAAAGACAACGGCACGCTTCGTGACCATTTTGAGGAACTTTCTCAAGCTAAAGGTTTTTTGCATGGGTTGTGATTTGGGGCCAGGACTGTTAGAGGACTTGGAGCCAAGTTCTTGGCCCCAGCTTTGGGAATAGAACTTTGGGGATAGAAGTTGGAGCCAAGTCTTCGCCAGTCCGGCGGTTTGAAGGTTTTTTCAAGGATGTTCTCGATGACATTAGTGTATCGCTTTCCCTGGGGGGCGATCGCCCCTCTCCACCCCAAATCAGGCCGGATCTCCACACTACAGAGCAAAAAAGCGCAGGAGCCTCAACCCTTTGCAGGGCATATAAAAACTTTGTGAAACTTCTCTTTAGAAAGAACACCTTAGAAAGAGCACAACAGAAAGAGCACAACAGGAAACCTCCGAACGAGGCGATGAGCCCGTCGGAGGTTAGAACCCTTGCATTCCCGATGTCGGTTTAAAGATGTCGGTTTAGAGACGGGACCCATGGGCCGGGTGGCTAGCCGCCACCAACAATGGTGACCACTTCAAGGCGATCGCCCTCGGCCATGGTTGTTTCCGTCCAAAATTGTCGGTGTAAAATCTCACCGTTGTACTCCACTGCCACAAGCTGAGGATTCATGCCCAACTGCTCAAGAAACTGAGGTAGAAGCGTTGCAGCGGTACAGTGCTTCTCTTCACCGTTGACCTGGAGAGAAATTGCAGACACATCTGAAATGGAATCTGAGGAGTTAGACATAGATGACCTCGGAGATGACCTCGGAACGCTAACAGCTAAGTGCGGGACTTCTAAGTTCAAGACTAGATCTCTTGCACGAAACCCAAAGTCGCCCCCATCCCCCAACCCTTTACCCCCAATACTGGGGGAAGGGGAGCTTGAAAGTCCCTCTCCCACGCGTGGGAGAGGGATTTAGGGAGAGGGCCAGCAGAGTGATGCAAGATGTCTACTTTGGTGAACTTTCAGAAAACAGGATACCTGTGGGGGCTGGTTTGGTCGGGGCAGGCTTGCTAGAGCGGTTATCGCTTCAATAGACCGACTATGACAAAACCTGCCCTCTGCCCCAGGAGACGCTTCTTTCTAGCCAGAAATCAACCTATCCCTCGTGTTGCTATCCCTCGTGGTGATGGTTTTGGGAGACGGCGGGAGCGGGAGGTGCAGGCGGTGCAACGGGGAGACCGTTCGTGCTGTCGCTCGCGAACATTGGCGTAATGCCTTGGTTGCGAGCCTGCCGGGTTAGCTGCGCCAGCATGAACTGAGTGATTAGCGTGGGCTGTTCCGCCTGCATGATGGAACGCACCACGGCCACTCGACGGGCTCCAGCTCCCATGACGTCACTCAGGTTGTCGGCATTGATGGAGCCAATGGCAAACCAGGGCACGGATGAATGTTGTGCTGCGTATTGGACATATTCCAAACCAGCAGCAGCTTTGCCCGGCTTCGTCGGTGTCTCGTACACCGGACCCACGCCGATATAGTCTGCCCCTTCTTCTAAGGCCTTGGCCATTTCGTCTGGGCTGGTGGTGGAGCGACCGATGATGGCATTGGGGCCGAGGATTTGGCGGGCCAAGGAAATCGGAACATCTTGTTGGCCCAGGTGGACACCATCTGCCCCCACGGCCAAAGCCAGATCCACGCGATCGTTCATCAGGAACAGGGCACCGTAGCGGTGACAGAGTTCCTTCAGCTTGAGACCGGTTTGTAGCCGCAGCGTGTCTTCGGATTCTTTGTCACGATATTGAAGAATTTGCAGGCCCCCTTCGAGGGCAGACTCCACCACATTGAAGAGATTATTGGCGGGGCTCGTCACGAGATAGAGCGTGGCGTTGTTCAACTTTTGACGGCGATCGTGGGCCACCAGTTCACTCTCAATGGTGTAGATGCGGTAGCGCATTTGTTTGCAGCCCTCGCCCATGGCTGCGTCATAAACCTTGCCGTACTCTTCGAGGACACGCAGGGCTTCTTGAACCCGACAGAAATTCGCCTGGAGCACGCTGGAAATGTCGTTGCGGATGGCCTCCTGGGGATGGGTCAGCCCGGTACCGGGGTCCTCCGGTGTGTTGCGAGCCGAACGAAACTCAGGGCGATGCCATTGGGCCAGCGCCTGGCGCATATTTTTGAATTCTTCGGTGAACTGGGGATGATTCAAACCGAAGCGACACCAGTCTTCCAAAATTCGCAGACCCTCACGGGTGCGATCGAGATTGGCATCCAGAATGCGATAGAGGGAAGGCTGGATCAGATTGCCTTGCCAGGTATCAGAAGCGCGATTGGAATGTCCCATGGGTTGTTGGTTCACGGTTCGAGGGGTTCACGAAGGGGGCGGTAAAGGGGTGGGGAAGAAACGACAGGACCCTACTTTTTAGGGTAAAGGTCCAGGCGTATTCCAGGGACGATCAGCATCGCGATCGCCACAACAATCAACAGAATCCACAGAGCAAACAAAATCGAAGGGACAGAGGGACGGCCCAAAGATTAAGATGAGTAATGAAAAGTGTGGGTGTTTGAAAACGAATTTAAATTACGCAGTATTTCAACAGGTAATTTCATGATCTCGCCATGATTTTGCTGGGCGTGCAGCGTGGGAATTCGGAGTTGGGAACACAGGTAGAGGATGTACAGGTAAAGGACACACTGTTGCAGTGGGAATGGGTCGTGGGATTGCCCCGCGCTGAATTCCCATCCATGCCCTAGTTATCGTGTCTAGGCGGCTTAATATCCAGGGCGATTGAGCACCAAAAGAAAGAATCCGCCATGGACCTGGCCATTTCCAGTTTTGTTTGCTAGAACAGCGGGCTTATCGTTTTCGGTCAACGCCTTTGTTTGACTGAGGGGCGGTTCGTTCCCCCTTGCCTCCAATAGTTTTAAAGTTTTGCCACCAAGGCGGAATGGGGGATGCAGCGGATGCGGATTTGGGAATGCTGAACGGCAGTGGATTGCAACGCTTTGGATGACGGTTTTTGAACGGCGCGATCGCCACCATTTCTCCGCAGGATGAGTCTTGCAGGGCAAACCCTATGACCCCCACCCCCACCCAGCATCAGCAGAATAGTCTTGAGCACTCCTCCGTTTATCGGTTTGACGGCCTTGGGTTTGACGGCCTTGGGTGTGGTGGCCTTTTTAGACTGAATGGCCTGCTGATGGGTCTTATGGGTATCGCGTTCACGGGCACAGCGATGATGCTGTCTGACGCGTCCGCAGCCTCGGCTGAGACCCTGGTTCAAGTCCTTGCCCAGGACAAGATTCAGATGCCAGGACCAATCAAAGCCTTACCTCGGCAACAGTCCCGGGTTAAACCGGGGACCTGGATTGAGCCATCTCCGGCCAACATGCCCGTCCCAGCGCCGACCCCTGGTCTGGGGCGAAATCGACCCCAACAGCCATCCCCAAGCCATTCTCCCGGTATCAGCACTCCCTCCTCTCCGCCCGGGAGTATTCCCGCCCGGCGTCCGGCCCCCGCCCCCCAAAACGAACAATCGGAATCGGCGGTGACTCCTCTGCGCGTTCCCTCACTCAAGGTTCCTGTGGGCAATGCGGGCGATCGCAGCGATGTCCAGGCGATCACGCTGGCGCAGATGCCCTGGGTGTCAGAACCCACCACGGTTGCATTGGCATCAGATTCGCCCTCAACCCTCGCTCCCCGCAGCTACCAAATTTTTGTGGAAACTCCCGATCCCATTACCCAGGCCCAAATCCAAGCTCATCTTCAGTGGCTGGTGCCCGGTGCATTTCCGACCCTGATTCAGGGCCGGAAGGTCATACAAGTGGGCAACTTTCGCGACTTATTGGGCAGCGAACGACGGTTAGCGGATCAGCTGATGCAAAGGCTGATCCAAGCAGGGTTTTGGCCTCGTATCCATCCACTGCCCTAGGGCAGCCCAGCCATGACATTGAGGGAGGCACGTCGGGAGCCTTTCTGGAGCCTTGTTGGAGCACCCAGACTAGACGCTTCAGAACGGTAGCTTCAGAACGGTAGCTTCTCCTTGACGGTGTCTTCTACCGGTGCGATGGAGGAAAGGTATTGCAAGAAATCCCATAGCTCGTGGTCCGTCAGCTCTTTACGAGTTGGTTTGTCATAGCGAGATTTGAGGAAGTTACTGCCTTGGCGGTTTGTCCATTTCAGTCGCTTACATTCCGCCGCACTTTGCTGCATCATGTCGTCGCGGGACAGGCCACCAAAGTCATGGGAGGCCACTTCTTCCACAGGGGCTGGCTGATTCTCCGAGGGCTGACTTGTCGGGGGCTGCATTTCTGGCTGCATTTCCGAAGGCTGGAAGTCTGGCTCAGGGAGCGTCGCAGCAATCCCTAGGCCGTTATCCATCACATTGACTTGCGGGGCGACTTCGACAACAGGGGGGGCGGCCATGGGGGCGGGCTGTTCGTAACCAGCGGGGATGTTGACTTCCGTTTCTAGTTCATTCAAGTCTGGCCCATTCGATTGGAGCGGATCGTTGGGCTGCTCTAATCCTGGTTTTTCCAAGGAATCCAGCGCAGCGGGTTCGGGTTCGTCAAATTGCCCAGCGTCAAAGTGGGTCGGCAGTGCCCGCAGATAGCTGAGAAAATCCATCAGCTCGCTATGGTCGGTGATGTAATCCAAGGAGGGCTTGCCATAGGTCCGTTGCAAATACTCCGAGGAGCGATGGCTATCCCAGCCCAGCCGTTTCAGCTCCACCTGAATTTGGGCCAGGTCATCGGACCAGTCGGCGACAAACTTCGGGGCTTCCTCCTGGGGCATGTCTTCCAAGGGCACGTCTTCCAAGGGCATGGCTTCCAAGGGCATCGCATCCGTTATGGATGTTGCGGGGTCTGGGGAGGTGGCGGCGGAGGGCTTTGTCTTGGCTTTTGATTTGGGTTTTGGCTTTGCCTTTTTGCCCTTGGCTGGTTTGCCCTTGGCAGATTTTTCAAGGGCCGGTGTTTCAAGGGCCGGTGTTTCAAGGGCCGGTGTTTCAAGGGCCGGAGTGACGGGGGCTGCGATCGCCATGGGTGCTTCCACAGCGACGGCCTCCTCGGTAGAGACAGGAGCATCGGACAACATCGGGGCCTCGAGGACCACAGGTGTCTCAGCAGCCGGGCGTTCGGCGGGAACTGCGGGAGCTGCACCGTTGGATGCTGTGTTTGGAGCGGCGATCGCAGGGGCCGCCGCCGCCGTTGCTGCTGTCTCCACAGGTTGACTGGCCGACGCAGAGGTATCCGAGGCCACGGCTGGGCTGTGGGCATGACCGTTTTGCGAAGCCGTTGGAACGGCGGGAGTCGCAACCGGAGCGGCGACGGCTGGGGAGGATAGGGCCGGAGAGGATAGGGCAGGAGAGGATAGGGCCGGGGAAGCCGCGACGGAGGTAGCCACTGGGGCAAGCTTTTCCAGACCGAATCGATCGAGGGCGATGCCCTGGGCGATCGCCTCCGCTTCAGCCAAAGTAGCGGCCTCGGCAAGGCCACTGGTTAGATTGACTCCGCCCACAGACAGTGTGGCCTGGACAATGTATTGACCCCCATGGACCTGGGCCAGCATGGTGACTAAACCCCCCATGGGGTACTGCGAATGAAACCGTTCGATCCAAGGCGTAATTTGGTTCACAGCGGTTGCTTGCGTTGCTTCTGCAGTTGTTTTAGCGGGGGTTGCGGGCATCGCGGACATGGCACCTCTAAGCGGTTCAACGGGGCTCCCCCAAGGAGGAGTCGAACAGTTTTACTGATGCTTCTATTTTAGGAAAATCAGCCTAGGGAAGGTCGTCCCAAAATCTTCTCTATAGATAGACGGTGTAAAAATGTTGCAAAACTTAAGGAATAATAGTCATCAGGAGCACAAACTCCCAGTGTTTGGTTGGAATGGCCGACCTGGATTGATTTCAGTACGATGAAAGTCTTCATTGGCTGTTGTCGTGATGCCTTTTCACACCAAGCTCTCTATCAGGGTCTTCCCGTCGCAGTTTCTCTGTGATGTTTTCTGGGTTCGAGACTTACATCTGTCCTCTTCATCTGTGATCTAGCCTGGAATGATCGATCAGCTTCTCGCTCCATTTGAGCTGTTCAGTACCGATGTGCTGCTGCTTTTACCCATTCTCATTGGTTTGGAGGCTGTCCTATCCGCCGACAATGCCATTGCCCTAGCGGCGATCGCTCGGGGTCTCAAGGATCCCCAGCTTCAGCGACGTGCCCTGGACATTGGTCTGGTGGTCGCCTTTACCCTGCGGGTGGTGCTCATTCTCACGGCGACCTGGGTGACCAAATTTTGGCAATTCGAACTCGCCGGTGCTGCATATCTACTCTGGCTAGCATCCCAGCATTTCTTCTTCGGCAGCAATGACAATGATGACGATGATGACGAGGACAAAACGCTGTCTAACCTCTGGGAAGCGATTCCGCTGATTGCTTTGACTGATTTGGCCTTTTCCCTGGATAGCGTCACCACAGCGCTCGCCATTTCCAAGGAAACCTGGCTGGTGATTACGGGCGGTGCCATCGGTGTGCTGACACTGCGTTTCATGGCGGAGTTATTTATCCGCTGGTTGAAAGAATTTACCTATCTGGAGGATGCGGGCTATCTGGCTGTCGCCATCGTCGGGCTGCGGCTGCTGCTGCGGGTGGTCTATCCCGAGTTTGTTCCGCCGGAGTGGGGCATGGTCTGCATGATTGTGGTGCTGTTTATTTGGGGCTTCTCCAAGCGCATCGAGGAGGAAACAGCCGCCCTGGAGACCGTCGAGCTGGAGCCAGAACCGTCCAAAGAACAGGTTTAGACAGAGCATTCGATCAGCATAATGACATCCTCAGACGCGGCGATCGTGGCAGAAATTGTCTCCATGACAACCCAGGATTGCTTGGGTCATCTCCCGCTCCATGGGGGCGAAAATCCCCAGCCGGGATATCCGGTCGAGCTGGATGGAAAAATCTACACCGTTTTAGAACGGCGTCATCGCTATCGCTATCGAGGTGGCCGGTATCAGCTCCATCGGATTGTGTTGGGGGTGAATGCTGTCGAAAATAGTCCGACGGACCAAACATGGTTTGAGGGGCGTCGGATTGTGGGAGATGCCACCTGTCGGTTTAATGCTCGTTCCCCCCTGCTACGCTGCGCCATTCGGCCCGAGGGTCCCTGTGAGGGATGTGCCCAGCGGGAAGTCGGGGGGTAGGATTTTCCAGACAGGGATTTGCCAGACAGGGATTTTCCAGGTAATCCAGACAGTCCAGACAGTCCAGACAAACTATGCCTCTACAGAACGCCCAAGCGTGCACGAACATGTTTGTTTTGCCGAATCAGTGCTTCGTTGGTGGGGTGAAGTTTTAGACCGCGATCGCTTGTCTTGAGTGCCGCATCGAGCTGTTCCAAAATCAACTGCACCTCACCCAAGTGGAACCAACTCCGCGCGTCCTTGGGATCACTCTTGACTGCCTGGGTTAAATCGGTGACTGCTGCTTCATAGCGGCCCAGCTGGAACAGGGCAAAGCCGCGATCGCTCCAAATATGCCCAAAATTCGGGGAATGGCGCAGGACTGTTTCCAGTGAAACAATTGCCTCCTCAAAGCGGCCTAACTCCAGCAGTGCGTCACCATGGGCATGCCAAATTTCCGGCTCCTTGGGCTGATAGCTCAGGGCCTTGGTATAGCTGTCCAATGCCTTGGGAAAATTGCCCGCCTTGGCATTGGCCAATCCGTGGGAGAACCAGAGGCGACCGTTGTCTGGGTGGTGCTCCAGGCCCTCGGCGTAATTGGCAATGGCGTCTCGTTGCTGGCGCAGGTTCTCAAACATGAGGCCCCGCTCAATCCAGGTGTTAGGGTCTTCGGGGCGCGTGAGAACGGCTTGCTCAATGCGATCGCGGCGGCGCTCCTCCCGAGACTTGCGGGGGGGATTGTCCTGCGTATCAGCCGACCGACGGCGCACCCTACGCGTCTGAAGCTGCCGCTGCTGGTGGCGCTTTTGGCGCTGTGCGACCTGTTCCGGCGACTGACGCTGTAAATAGTGATAGAGCAGGGCCATACCGCCAGCAATCATCGCCAGAAGGACAATGAGCCCCGAGCCATTGGCATGGGGGGCTGAGAAGCCCGATGTCAGACTGTCCATCAGCGAACTCGGTGGCCATGGTTGAGATGGGGGTGGAAGGGCTGGGACAGAATATGACGAATGACTCCAGGACTGTGACAGCCGCATCCAGACCTGCAACGTGCCTGCGGCCAAGGCCGCGAAAAAAGCAAGAATCGCAAAATTGGTGAGTTTGGCGTTGCCCTGGGGCCGCCGCTGTCGAGGAGAAGAAAAACGCATAACCGAAGCAACCTTAAGCAGTGCGGTGTAGGGTCAAGAACAGGTGGAACTTTTTCTGGGCTTCTTTCTGGGCCTTTTCTGGGCTTTTTTTGGGGGGGTAGATTCCGGGGTCGTACAGCGTTCCAAGGGTTTATCTGTTTGGAGCCGGGAAATTATGCATTGACTGCCGATGGCCTGATGGTCGAGAAGGCCCCCTTTCCTACATCCAGTAAACGACAGGGAATTTCGGCAAGATGTGAAATTCTGTCTATCTTTCTTCGACGGAATAAATCCTGAAAAGGATGCCAAATCCTCGCGAACGAGACCCACAGGCCGATGCTCCGCCAGATGACTGTCCCCAGACCTTGCCAGGGTATCCGGGTCGGTTTTCGTCCTTCTAGAAAGCGATCGCCTCCGCTAAGATCCTCGTTAGGTCCCATGACTTCCCCCATTTAGCTCTAAGCCTTCAGGCCTAAGTCTTTAGGCCGATCCCTCCAACACCACACCTCAACTATCCCCGCTCCCCTCTTTCCTACCGTTATGGATAACACCGTCATTACTCGCCATAGCGAACTGCTCAACCGTCTCGTGATTGAGCGGGACACCATGCAGGAAATGGGACGTGTCGAGCAACTCTGGATGTATCCCCAGGCCCACCGCGTCATGGGCGTGATCTGTCGCAGCGGGCGCTTTCGCGGCAAGCGCTTTGTCTACAAGCTGCCCCAGCTTGATTCCCTCGGTAAGGGAAATATTTGGGTCAGCGGTACGCCCACCGAAACCACCGATGAACAAATTCAGCAGCTGGAATCGCTGATGGATCATGAAATCTGGGTGGATGGGGGCGATCGCCTCGGCGTGATCATCGACTGCATGTTCAACCGCAAGACCGGAGCCATTACCCGCTATCTCTTTGTCGATAATCCCCTGCGGCGTCTTGTCGGATCACCCATGACCCTGTCCCCCACGGAAATGAAGGGCTTTGGCAATCACCGGGTGTTGGTGGATGAGCGCTCCATGCGGCGGCTCCAGCGTGAGCGTCCCAGCCTCAAGGAAACCTGGAGCAATGTGCGTGAGCAAGCCCGGGAAGAATATGGCCAGGTCACCGAGGAAATGCGCACGGCCCAGCAGCAGGCTGCGGAGCGAGCCGAGGTGCTAAGGCAACAGGCCGCGGAGCGAGCGGGGTCTTTCCGAGAACAAGCGACAGGGCAGGCCCAAACCTGGCAGCAACGACTCACGGAACAGGCGCAAACCTGGGGCAAAAAGATTGGAGAGCAGGCCCAGGAGTTGAGTGGACAGGCCAAGGAATTGACCCAGGAATTTCGAGAGCAGGCCCAGGAGTTGCGCACTGGAGAGTGGGGAGAAGTGCCGAGGGTACCGCCGCCATCGGAGACCACCTGGGTCGATGAGGCGGGGGATCTACCGCCAGCGAGATCCCATCGTGGACGCTCCGGGCGATCGCCTGATCGCGCCCAGTCTCCCCAAGACCCATCCCACCAAAACTCCTCCCACCAAGACCCCGCCCACCAAGGCCGTTACGACCGACGCGAGCAGGCGCCCAACACCCGCTATCCCCATTCCCCTGATGGGCGTCCTCTCTACCCCAACGACGCTTATCCCAGTCATCCTCACCCCAGCGAAGTCTCAGGGACGCCCCCTCTTCCCAACCCTGGTCCGGGTGAACATCTGATTAGCCGAGAAAACCCCTGGGGATACAGCGATGACCAAGAAGGCGCGGAAGACTGGCAGCACCCGATAGAGGCCCCGGGCGAGTCTTTCTATCCCGACCCGCACTATCCCGACCCGCAGCGCCGAAATGAGTCATCCAGAGAGACGACGACCTCAGCCACCGAGCGGGGTCTTGCTCCGGAACAGGACTCCAGCGTTGACCCAGCCCATCCAGGGGCCTCTCCCCCTGAGCCCCAGGCAGCTCCAGCCAATTCCTATCTCGATCCAAACTTTTTAGAACAAATTGCCGAGGCTGATTTAGAGGATGAGGACCCTTGGGTCTAGTGATGCTGGATGCAGCCGCGCTGCAAGAAAAATTCCCCTATGTTTGGCAATCCCCTATGCCGACAGGGCCTGCTCAAAAGCCATCAGGGGATGGACCGAAGCCTTGGCTCTGGTGCGGTTCAAAATCCGCGCATCGAGTCGTAGCGTCATGTAGCTAAAGAGCGCTGCTTCGTCCCACCAGCGCAGGGAATTAATCCAGCGTGTCTCCCCTCCCTCAATCAGGTTTTGACACAGCTGTGTCAGCAACTCGGGGGTAAAGAGCTGCGCTTGGGCTGCGAAAAACTGTGCTCCGTGAAGACGGTTGCGCAACAGACCCACTTGGGAATTCTGCGGGTCACGAGCCCAGGAACAATCCACACCATCGGCATCGGCACAGATGTGATGGACATAGGCCAAATCCATTACCGCCCCAGGGCTTGGCTTCAGCCATTCCCAGTCCTCAACAATTAAGTCGTAGCGATCGAGCTGATCGAGAAACTGTGGCAAGTTCAGATTGAGGAAATCAATGGGAGCGAGGTTCGACGCCAGCTGTTTTACCTTGGATGTGGTGGGCTGGACCATTTTTTTCATGTCTTGAGACTTTTCCAGACCTTGAGACTTTTCTAGGCCTTGAGACTTTTCCAGACCTTGAGACAATGCATCGCCGCGCACCGCGTCATAGACTGCAAAGCGTTGGAAGGGACCGTCAAAGGCACAGAACTTGCGGGCATAGTGAACATTGCCATGGTCCAGGGCATAGCGCTGGCTCAGGCGATTGACCACGGGCTGAGAGGCCCAAATCGCTTCATAAAAGGTCTCCCATTTGCGTAGGGCATCCGCGTCAGAGAAGAGACTGATTTGGTCGTGTTGGGCGATCCATGCTTCGGTTTCAACCATCTGTTCATCAAAGGGAATGACGCAGATGGGCATCGATGCATCGCCTAATTGTCCCGACAATAATGCTGCAAAAATGGCCTGCATTTGTTCCAAGACAACATCATTGCCAAGCAGGTACAAACCCTGAGAATCAGAAAATACGGTGGAAGCCATAGAAGTTTTATAAAATGCGGTGGAGAGAGAAGCGGCAGTTTGCACCCCACCAACTTCATTGCTGATGTTCTAAGGACATGACCTGAAAATGGCCTGAAAAAACGGCCCGAAAAAATGGCCCGAAAAAATAGTCCAGACAATCCTCTGGACTGACGATTCCGAGAAACCCGTCTGCGTCAAATCGCCGAACCCATCCGAGAATGTAGCATTTACATTCAGTGCTCTGGGTAAAGCAAAAATATGGCTTAGGGCAGGGAAATTAGGAAGAAATAAAGGGCACTTCCTGCTGGATTTTGTTCGCGGCCAGAACCTGCATGAGACCGTACTCAATGCCTTCTACGACCGCTTCGTAGGACGCCTCAATAATATTGGTGGAAACCCCCAGAGTCGTCCAGCGTTGGCTGCCATTACTTGACTCCACCAGCACACGGGTCGTCGCTGCGGTCCCAGCGGAACTATCGAGGATGCGCACCTTGTAGTCTGTCAAATAAAACTGAGCTACTTCGGGGTAGAAGGCTGCCAGGGCCTTGCGCAGGGCGCTATCGAGGGCTTCCACGGGGCCATCTCCCTCCCCGGCCTGCAAGATGTCCTGTTCGACCGCTTGTGGAATCGGAGAGCCGTTGCTGGGGCTGTCGTCGCTGATGCTGCTGCTGACGCTGACCTTCACCGTTGCCAACGATGACAGGTTGTCCCCCCGGTGACCGCAGTGCACTTGGAATTCCTTCAGCGTGAAAAAGGGCGATCGCGTTCCCATCACCTGGCGCATGAGCAGTTCAAAACTGGCCTCCGCTGCCTCAAACTGATAGCCCTCATGCTCTAGCGTCTTGAGCCGCTCCAGCAACTCTCGGCTGGCCGGATCTGCCTTATCCAACTCAATCCCAAAGCTACGGGCCTTAGCCAAGATATTGCTGAGGCCGGACTGCTCCGAAATGACAATGCGCCGTTCGTTGCCCACGGTTTTGGGATCGATATGTTCGTAGGTGAGTGGATTGCGGGCCACGGCACTGACATGGATGCCGCCTTTATGGGCAAAGGCTGATTGCCCCGTAAAAGCAGCATGGTCATTGGGAGCTAGGTTGACGACTTCACTGACGAGGTGGCTGGTGGGAGTGAGACGCTGGAGCTGTTCGGGCGTAATGCAGTGGTAGCCCAGCTTGAGCTGAAGATTGGGAATCAGGGCGCAGAGGTTGGCATTGCCGCAGCGCTCGCCGTAGCCATTGATCGTGCCCTGCACCATCGTTGCTCCGGCGAGGACAGCGGCGATCGCATTGGCCACCGCCGTTTCAGAGTCATTGTGGGTATGAATCCCCAAGGGGGGCGTGCTGCCCAGGGACGCCCGGTTTTCCTGAATAATCGCCGTCACTTCATGGGGCAAGGTGCCCCCATTGGTATCACACAGGGTGAGCCATTCTGCCCCCGCATCCAGCGCTGCCTGCAGCGTTTTCAGGGCATAGTCGGGATTATGTTTATAGCCGTCAAACCAATGTTCCGCGTCATAGATCACCCGACGGCCCTGGCTGCGCAGATAGGTGATGCTGTCGGCAATAATTCGCAGATTTTCATCCAGTGTGGTTTTGAGACCCGCCGTGACATGCAGATCCCAGGACTTGCCAAACAGCGTTACCCAGTGGGTTCCCGCCGCTAAAATCGCCTGGAGCAAATCATCCGATGCGGCCTCACGTCCGGGGCGACAGGTGGAACAAAAGGCCACAACCTCTGCCTGCTTCAAGGGCTGCTGCTGGAGCTGCCAAAAAAATTGGACATCCTTAGGGTTCGCTCCCGGCCAGCCCCCTTCAATGAAAGGGACCCCCAGCTCGTCCAAGGCTTGGGCAATGCGCAGCTTGTCCGCCAACCCCAGTGAGATCCCCTCACGCTGGGCCCCGTCCCGCAGGGTCGTGTCGTAAAGCCATACTTTGCCGGGGACAGCGGATGGGGCTTTGGAGGACTGGAGCGCGGGGGATTGTGTCATAACTACTCAGGAGATGCTTAAAAACTTGAGACCAGGAAACGGGAGGACAAAGCCCATGCCAACGATTCGAGCCCAGGGAAAAACGATCCAAGGCCAGCCCGATGCCAACCTCCGCCGCGTCCTACTCGACCAGGGCATTGACTTACACAACGGCAACGCCAAGCTGATTAACTGTCGTGGCATTGGCAGCTGTGGTACCTGTGCCGTTCATATTGAAGGCAACCTGCCGCCTCGCAATTGGAAGGAGAAAGCGCGCCTTGCCCTACCGCCCCATTCCCTAGATGCTGAGGCATTGGCGAGTAGCGATCGCCGTCTCGCCTGCCAAATTCAAATTCCCAATTCGCCGCAAGGCCATCTAAAAATATCGAAGGGGGAGGGCTTCTGGGGACAGCACGACACAATTCGTTGGGGGCCGGAGTGATTTGTTACGTTGCGACGGAGTCATCCTGGAGCGATGGCGAAAAGCCTGTGAACGCAAGCATTTGCCGTGATGGGGAATGATGGGGGATAAACCCCTATCCCAATTTGTGCTTGACGCGCGAAAATTAACAAGTTAGAAGCTTTAAGAAGTTGTTTGGACCCCGGTTCAAGATCCACACCGATCTGTATGTCGAAGTACAGACCGAGCGTGACTCTTGGGACGGGGTGAACAGGCGGGCTGAGATGTTGACCCTAGGCGATCGCAGGAAGCAGATATGTTGAGCAGAATTATTTCCATCCTCTTTGCCATGATTGCCGGTGCCGCCGCTCTCATTGGCCTAACGCGCGGTAGAGACACCACGATTGGTTCCAATCGTATTTCTGACCAGACCACGCCCAAGGCCCCCGAGAGCCTTGCGCCTCGCCAGGTGGGACAAAACACAGTACAGGTGTCCCCCGGTGGGGATGATGCTCCTGATTCAATTTTCCAAAACACGATCAGTACTGATGCCGGAGCTGTGTCCACCAGTACCGAGGCAGCCATTGTTGATGACCCGACCCCCGGAGCGAATCTGCCCGCTTCCACACAACCCCCAGCGGAGCCCGTCGCCCAGTCCCAACCCACTACCGTAACCCCAGACCCGGCTCCGGCTCCGGCGGCGGCTCCAGCCGCAGCGCCCAATCCTCAGCCTGTTCGCGCCATGTGGTAGGCAGATGGCGCCGCAGGGCTGCAAAATCGCCTTCTTCCTTGAATTTATGTTTCGAGTTGAGTCCTTGAGTCTGGTCCTCGAACTTAAGTGTTGAGTTTGGGAACGTGTGATTTTTCGATAGCCTTTGCAGAAGACCTAATCCATTGCAATCCATTGCAATCCATTGCGGAGAAGGGAGCCCTAGGGCTCCCTTTTTTGATGCGCTCCCGATGACGCCCAAGGGATGACGCCCAAGGGCAGGATATCCAGAATTGGACAGACCTTTGGATATCCCAAAACGCAGATTTCTCCAGCTTTCCCATGGGATGCTTCTCGCTTCAACAGCCAACCGTTTGACCCTCGATTTAAGCTGTAAGACATTGCGACTTGCGCTTCAAAACATTGCAACCTTAGAAGAGTCACGGGGATATGACTGACGCTTTCGATTAGAGTGAAATAAGGCGGTATTTCGACCTAGCGCATTCGGGCCTAGAAGCGAACCGTCATTGCAGCAGAATGACAAACCTGGTTATTGAACACCCCAAGGGGTACGGCAAGTATGCACCTAAGTGAACTGACTCATCCCAATCAGCTCCATGGTCTTTCGATCAGCGAGCTGGAGCAGATTGCCCGCCAGATTCGGGAAAAGCATCTAGAGACAGTCGCGGCAAGCGGCGGCCATTTGGGTCCCGGTCTCGGCGTTGTGGAATTGACCCTCGCGCTCTATCAAACCCTCGATCTGGACCGCGATAAGGTCGTGTGGGACGTCGGCCACCAAGCCTATCCGCACAAGCTGCTGACGGGACGCTACGACGATTTCCATACCCTACGTCAGAAAGACGGCGTAGCGGGCTATCTGAAGCGTTGTGAAAGTAAGTTCGATCACTTTGGTGCAGGCCACGCATCCACCAGTATTTCCGCCGCTCTCGGCATGGCGATCGCCCGGGATGCCAAGGGCGAAGATTTCAAATCCGTGGCCGTCATTGGCGACGGTGCCCTGACCGGCGGCATGGCCCTAGAAGCCATTAACCACGCGGGGCACTTACCCAACACCCGCGTCATGGTGGTGCTCAACGACAACGAAATGTCGATCTCGCCCAACGTCGGTGCGATTCCGCGCTACCTCAACAAAATGCGCCTGAGTCCGCCGATGCAGTTTCTGTCGGATAACCTCGACGAGCAGCTCAAGCAGTTGCCCTTCGTTGGCGACACCCTCTCCCCTGATCTGATGCGGGTCAAGGAAGGCATCAAGCGTCTCGCCGTCCCCAAGGTGGGTGCTGTCTTTGAAGAATTGGGTTTCACCTACTTTGGCCCCGTGGATGGCCACAACCTGGAAGAGCTAATCACGACTTTCCAGGAAGCCCATAAGGTGGAAGGCCCTGTGATGGTCCATGTCGCCACCACAAAGGGCAAGGGGTATGCGATCGCCGAGCAGGATCAAGTCGGCTACCACGCCCAGTCTCCCTTCGACTTGGCCAGTGGCAAATCCAAGCCGTCCAACAAGCCCAAGCCCCCCAACTACTCCAAGGTCTTTGGCGAAACCCTGACCAAAATTGCCAGCGATAATCCTCGGGTCATCGGCATCACTGCTGCCATGGCCACGGGAACGGGTCTGTCGATTCTGCAGAAGAATCTGCCCAAGCAATACATCGACGTCGGCATTGCCGAGCAACATGCGCTGACCCTCGCCGCAGGCATGGCCTGCGAGGGAATCCGACCCGTCGCATCCATCTATTCGACCTTCCTCCAGCGTGGTTTTGACCAGATTGTCCACGACATCTGTATCCAAAAGCTGCCCGTTGTTCTCTGCATTGATCGTGCCGGTATCGTTGGTGCCGATGGTCCGACTCACCAGGGTCTCTACGACATTGCCTACCTGCGCTGTATTCCTAATATGGTCGTCATGGCACCCAAGGACGAAGCGGAACTTCAGCGCATGCTGGTGACCGGTATCAATTACACCGATGGTCCCATTGCCATGCGTTACCCCCGGGGCAGCGGCTACGGCGTTCCTCTGATGGAAGAGGGTTGGGAGGATCTGCCGATCGGCAAAGGTGAAATTCTACGCAGTGGTGATGATGTCCTGCTGGTGGCCTATGGCTCGATGGTGCACCCAGCGGTGCAGACGGCCGAAATCCTCAGCGAGCATGGTGTTGAGGCTACGGTCATCAATGCTCGTTTTGTGAAGCCTCTGGATAAAGAGCTGATTCTGCCCTTGGCCAAGCGCATTGGCAAAGTGGTGACGTTGGAGGAAGGGTGCTTGATGGGAGGCTTTGGGTCAGCGATCGCGGAGTCGCTCCAGGAAAATGACCTTCAGATCCCCCTGCTGAAGTTGGGTGTACCGGACATCTTGGTGGATCACGCAACGCCGGCTCAATCCATGATTGAGTTGGGCCTCACCCCAGCGCAAATGGCGGAACGCGTCATCAAAAAGTTTCAACCCCAGGCCGTTGCCGTAGGTGTTTAAACTTAAATTTTGATAACGAGAGCAGGCCCTAAGGGACCCTGATCACAGGTCAGGGTCTTTTTTATGCGCTAGTATAAAAAAGAAATATAACGCTGCGATTCAACGACTGAAACTAAAATTTCTCTGCTACTTGGAAAATGACATAAGCGGATAATATGTTACGGAGTATGGTCTTTCTGTACTTTTAAGATCAGACCTGATCGCAGTGTGCTCCCGAATCAAACGTTGATTCCCCTGCCATGGTCTCCATCTCGATCCTTTTATCCGAGCTAGGCTTATGACGAAGCCGACTATCTTTGTTGTTGACGATCAGCCTGAAAATTTCAGCGTTATTGAGATCCTTCTGTTTGAAGAGGACTGCACGCTGAAGTTTTTGAACGGTGGTCAGGCCCTGCTGACGGCTTTGCAGTACCAACAGCCCGATCTGATTTTGCTTGACATCATGATGCCTGAGCCCAATGGCTTTCAGGTGTGCCAACGGCTTAAAGCGAACGCTCTTTGGTGCCAGATTCCGATCATCGCAGTCACGGCTCTCTCGGATCAATCAGACTTGGATGCCTGCCTAAGAGCAGGAGCCGATGACTTCATTTCTAAGCCCGTCAAGGGGACGGAGCTGCGGGCGAGAGTTCGCTCGATGTTGCGCATCAAACAACAGTACGATCGTCTCCAGGGACTGGTCGAACTCCAGGACGATCTGTCTCACATGATGGTGCATGATCTGCGGAGTCCCCTCACCAGTATTGCCATGTCCACGGCAGTGCTGGAACGGATTTGCCCCGATGATCGCCAACAGAAGCAGGCCAAGCGCATCTCTGCCTCCATTCAGCGCTTGCAGTGCATGATTGACAGCGTTTTGATGCTGTCAAAGTTGCGATCGGAACAGTTGACCCTTCAGCGTCAAACCTCCAAGCTGTCCTCCATTGCTCGCGATGCCATTGAAGACCTGCGTCTCTTTGCGGAGCAGCGTGCACTCTTAATTCAAACGGATTTTCCCAGCACAGAAACGCGGCTGAAGGTCGATGTTTTGCTTCTTCGCCGGGTCATTGACAATCTTTTGAGTAACGCCATTAAATTTTCTCCCCCAGAAACCACGGTACTGATACGGATTGATTTCCCCGTTGAGAATCGAGCCCGTCTGCAAATTTTTGACCAGGGACCCGGTGTTAGCGAAGCCCTGCGCAACCGCATTTTTCAGAAATTTGAGACTGACTTAAGCATGAGCGGTGTCAAGCAAACGGGGCTTGGTCTAGCCTTTTGCAAGATGGCGATCGAAGCCCACGGTGGCGAGATTTCTGTTGCGGCCAATGAGCCTCAGGGGTCTGTGTTCGCCATGGAGCTAGACTGCGATCCGGAATTAGTGGCCGCTAGCGATCGCGAATCAGTTCAATCGTCACGTGACCATGGAAATGGGGGATAGGGGGAGATTCCTTGGTCAGGCAGACTTTGACTCGAGTGAATTGCCCTAGGTCAAGCAGGGCCTCGGCGATCGCCCCTGCCAGTCGCTCCACGGTCTTAAATACCTGGGTTTGCACCAACGTCGTCACGGTTTCGATCACCCCGCGATAGTCAAGGCAATCCTCTAATTCATCGGAGACCGAAGCTCGGGACAAATCTAGCCAGAAGGTCAGATTCACTTCAAACCATTGCCCCAGCTTATTTTCCTCCGGCAAAAATCCCGTATAGCCGAAACAACGAATGCCGTTGATATGCAACTGATCAAGCGAAGACGCTGGAGAAGCGTCCGTAGGAGATGTTGTCACTTAAAAATCCTCATGCAGGAACGGACGTGCTGCATCGCCGGTATAGGTCGCTGCGATGTGACCGTCGCCGACCATTTGGTACTTGTAGGTGATCAGCCCTTCTAGGCCCACCGGACCCCGAGGGGGCAGCTTTTGGGTACTGATGCCAACTTCCGCCCCAAAGCCGTAGCGGAAGCCATCGGCAAAGCGGGTCGAGCAATTGTGGTAGACCCCAGCGCTGTCAACCTGGGCCAAGAACCGATCGGCGGTGGCTTGATTCTCTGTGACAATGGCGTCGGTGTGGCGAGAGCCGTACTGGGAGATGTGAGCGATCGCCGCTTTAGTTGAGTCAACAACCTTGATCGCCAGGGTCAAATCACCATATTCCGTTGACCAATCCTCCTCCGCTGCTGCTTCCAATCCAGCGCCGAGCTGGGCTGCACTCAAGGCCGCTTGGGTCTGTTCATCGCCTTTCAGTTGTACCTTGGCTTGGTGTAATGCTGCTGCCACTTGAGGTAAGAGGGTCTCAGCCAGATCCTGGTGTACCAACAACGTTTCAACGGCATTACAGGCGGCTGGGTAGTGGGTCTTGGCATCCACCGCGATCGCCACGGCCTTGGCCGCATCCGCTGCCTTATCTAGGTACAAATGGCAGACACCGTCCGCATGGCCCAAGACGGGGATGTGGGTATTGTCCTGAACGTAGCGAACAAAGGCATTGGACCCCCGAGGAATAATCAGGTCCACATCCTTGTCCAGTTTCAGTAGCTCGGCAATCTCCGAACGGCTGGTCAGCAACTGAATCGCCGCTGGGTCCACATCGCTCTGACTCAGCCCCGCCTGGATCGCCTGGACGATGGCCTTACAGGAGCGAATCGCTTCCCGGCCCCCTTTGAGAATGGCCCCATTGCCCGACTTAATGGCCAGACTCGCAATCTGCATCACAGCATCGGGCCGTGACTCAAAAATTACCCCCAAGACCCCCACTGGGCAGGTGATGCGGCGCAGCACCAAGCCCTCATCCAAACGGCGTTGGATCTGTACCTGGCCCACCGGATCCGGCAACTTGCCCACATCCCGTACGCCTGCGATCGCCCCCCTCAGCTTGGTGGCATCGAGCTTGAGCCGGGCATAGAGCGCCGGACTCAGATTTTCCGTTTCTGCAATCTCGCGATCGGCTCGATTCGCCGCCAAAATATCCGCTTCGGCATGGCTCAAGGCCTGGGCGATCGCCTCAATCGCTTGATTTTTTTGCGCCTCGGACAGACCGGCCAAGGTCTGGGCCGCAAGACGAGTTTCTTGGGCGAGTTCGGGGAGAGAGCGGGAAGAGGACAGCGCAGTCATGGGAAAACAACCGTCTTGGAAAGGGTAATGAGCGCCTCGGCATTCCCCATCAGCCTAGAGGGTAAGGTTTAGGGACGTCAAAGGGGGGACGGGAATTTCTTCCCAGAAGTGGATTCTAGCCGGAATGGTTGGGAGCTGGCTTGGATCTATCCCTATAGTGTTCAGGCGTTCATGAGAGGAGCGCTGACGTCTGGAGGGCGGGCCATGAGGATGATGCTGGTTAAAATTTCGACCCTGGGTCTCGGCCTACTGGCGGTGATCGGTGGGTTTCAGATGCAGTCCCATGAGCGTCCTGAACAGGCCCTCCTGCCCGCGGTTGAATTATTGCCAGAGATTGAGCAGCGATCGCCAAATCTCAACGCTACACCCAACACCGAAACGTCAGCGGGCATCACAGTCCTCAATTCACTGTCCGACGTTCCCGCTACTGTGCCACTAACCGCAGTGCCACCTGCAGCGATACCACCTGCGGAAACCGCAGCCGTGTCTACGGAAACCCTTCCATCTCAAACGCCAGAATCTACACCAGAGGCCACACCAGAAATAGGACTCGAAACAACCATTTATCCTGGTCGATCCGTTGGTCCCATCACCGCCGCCACGACCCGTGATGATCTGGTGCAACGATTTGGACAGGGGCGCCTTAAGGACATTGCTGTCCATGTGGGGGAAGGATTCACCGAAGCGGGTACTCGGGTGGACTTGGGTGAAGCACGTTCCTTTTCCGTGATCTGGAATGCCTCAGGCACCGTCGCATCCGTGCGCGATTTTGGCCATGCCTGGACAACCCCAGCGGGACTCGGGTTGGGAACATCCCTACGGGATCTGGAGGCGATGATTGGCCCCTTTGAGCTGTTTGGCTTTGGTTTTGACTATGGCGGCACCGTTGTCTTTGATGGGGATACGTCTGAAGACTACAACGGTCTTATCGTTCGTATGAGACCCCAACTCGGGGACGACGAGGCTAGCACGCTGGCCTACCGCGCTGTTTTGGGGGACGATCGCTTTTCCTCCCAGCATGAAAGTTTTAACCAGCTCGAACCCAAGGTTTACGAGATGATCGTGGTGCTTTCAGAAGCGGACTTGTAGGCTTGGGGAACAAGAATTAAATAATGCTGTAGGAGCGCGTATCCCTTGCCCTCAGATGTCTTGGGCGCATCTTGCATAACATCTCTGAAGGGCATGTCTGAAGGGGCGAGAATGCCGACTCCTACAGTTGATTGCGGTCTTATACGATTCCTGTTCCGTAAGATTCTGTCTGGCCTGCATCA
>CALIJJ010000184.1 GCA_938017515.1 uncultured Pseudanabaenaceae cyanobacterium | reverse complement strand
CGGAGCCTTTCACCATGACCACTGCAACCCTAAAACTTCGGGGCATGAGCTGTGCCTCTTGCGCCAACAGCGTTCAGTCTGCGATTCAGCGGGTGCCGGGGGTGACCACCGCCCAGGTGAATTTTGCAGCGGAGCAAGCCCATGTTGAATACAATCACCGCGCCACCACGCTCGACGTGATTCAACAGGCGGTTGCTGATGCTGGTTATGAGGCCATTGCTCTCGGTGAGCTGAGCCATGCAGCTGAGGCGCAACAGCAGCAACGGGACCAGCGGTCAGAACAGCGATCGCTGCTCACCAAAGTCAGGCTCAGCAGTGCAGTGGGTCTTCTTCTGGTGCTGGGGACACTGCCCATGATGCTGGGCACCGAGATTCCCGGTTGGCCCATGTTTCTGCACAATCCTTGGCTTCAGCTTGTCCTGGCCACGCCAGTGCTGTTTTGGTGTGGTCAGTCCTTCTATGTCGGAGCCTGGAAAGCACTGCGCCATCGCACCAGCACCATGAATACGCTGGTGGCCCTAGGGACTGGGGCAGCCTACGGCTATTCTGTTTTTGTCACCTTGTTCCCGGATATTCTCCGCTCCCAAGGGTTGACCCCGGATGTTTACTACGAGGCATCGGTGGTGATCATTGCCCTGCTGCTGCTAGGTCGCTATTTTGAGGAGCGGGCCAAGGGGCAGACCTCCGATGCGATTCGTAAGCTCATGGGTTTACAGGCCAACATTGCTCGGGTTGTGCGGGGTGGCCAGGAGCTAGACCTGCCCTTAGAACAGGTTGTTGTGGGCGATATTGTGAGAGTCCGTCCCGGTGAAAAGGTGCCGGTGGATGGCGAAATTGTGGAGGGGTCCTCAACTGTTGAAGAGTCGATGATGACGGGGGAACCCGTGCCGGTTCAAAAAACAGTGGGGGATGAAGTCATTGGCGCAACGATCAATCAAACCGGCAGTTTTACGTTCAGGGCTTCGCGGGTTGGCAAGGACACGATGCTGGCGCAAATCGTCAAGCTGGTGCAGGATGCCCAGGGCTCGAAGGCTCCGATTCAGAAGTTGGCCGATCAAGTGACGAGCTGGTTTGTGCCGGGGGTGATGGCGATCGCCCTGCTCACGTTTTTGCTCTGGTTCACCTTGACGGGCAACATGACCCTGGCGCTGCTGACGACTGTGAGTGTCCTGATCATTGCCTGCCCCTGCGCGCTGGGGTTGGCAACGCCGACGTCGATCATGGTCGGGACGGGAAAGGGGGCTGAGAACGGCATTTTAATTAAGGGAGCAGAAAGCCTAGAGAAGGCCCACAATCTTCAGACCATTGTTGTGGATAAAACAGGAACCCTGACCCAGGGTAAGCCCACGGTCACCAACTACCTGTCTGTTGCCGAGGGCGGCTCTGTCTCGGATGTTGAAGCGGGACGGAGGTTGTTGGCGATCGCCGCTGCCATCGAGCGCTATTCTGAGCATCCCCTTGCCGATGCGGTGGTTCAGTATGCGGAGGCCCAGGGTATTAATCGCCATGGCTTACCTGCCGTCGAGCAGTTTGAAGCCGTGACCGGGTGTGGTGTCCAGGGTTGGGTTCAGGAGCAGCGCGTGCAGATTGGCACCGATCGCTGGATGCGGAGTCAAGGCATTGATACCCAAGGTTTCCAGTCTCACCAGCAACAGTGGGAGGCGGAAGCACAGACGACGGCTTGGATTGCCATCGATGGCGTGCCCCAGGGATTGCTGGGCATTGCCGATGCGCTGAAGACGTCTTCGATTGAGGCGGTGCGATCGCTCCAGGGTATGGGGCTCACGGTGGTGATGTTGACGGGGGATAACCGGCAGACGGCGGAGGCAATCGCTCGTGCCGTCGGCATCGAACGGGTTTTGGCGGAGGTACGTCCGGAGGAGAAGGCGGCCCAGGTGAAGCGACTTCAGCAACAGGGACAGCAGGTTGCCATGGTGGGGGATGGCATTAATGATGCCCCCGCATTGGCCCAGGCGGATGTGGGGATTGCGATTGGAACGGGGACGGATGTGGCGATGGCAGCCAGCGATATCACGTTGATTTCGGGCGACCTACGGGGCATTGTCACGGCAATTCAGCTCAGCCAGGCGACGATGGCCAATATTCGTCAGAATCTGTTTTTTGCGTTTATCTACAATGTGGTGGGAATTCCGATCGCTGCGGGCATTTTATTTCCGGTTTTTGGTTGGCTACTCAACCCGATGATTGCGGGGGCGGCGATGGCCTTTAGCTCGGTTTCGGTGGTGAGTAATGCCTTGCGATTGAAGAAATTTCGCGCTAGAGGGGGGTAGTCGGTGACAACCCTAAAAACACGTACAAGCCTCAATCTCTCAACCCAAATTTCCGTTAATCCACGGCGAGATTACACCCTGTAAATTTGGAGTCGCGACGTAAAAAGAAACACATCACTCTTTTTATTCCGACGGCACCCATGGTTGACATCCGCCTCGTCCTCGAGCCCGAATCCCAACTGGTCCGAGTCAACGATCCGTCCCCCACCATCTCAGTACGCTGGGACCAGGCGGTACAACAAGCGGTGATCAACACTGCGCCTGGACCCACCATTGCCTCTCGCGCCTACGGCATCCTGCATACTGCCATGTATGACGCCTGGTCTGCCTATGATTTAGATGCGGTTTCAACTCAGTCCGGCGATCGCCACCAGCGTCCTGTGGCCGAAAATACCATCGCCTACAAAACTGAGGCCATGAGCTATGCGGCCTACCGGGTGCTGGTGGAGCTGTTTCCGACGGAACAAGCCAGCTTCGATGCCCTCATGGCCGAGCTGGGCTACGACCCCACCAACACCACTCCCAACACCCGTGTTCCTGCGGGGGTCGGCAATATCGCCGCCGAAGCGCTGATGCAGTTTCGTCGCCAGGATGGCTCCAATGCCAGCAATGGCTATGCCGACACGACGGGCCACCAGCCAGTGAATGCAGCCTCGACTGCCATCACGGATTTAGAGAAATGGACACCGGAGCACGTTGCGATCGATGCTCTCCCGGGCGATAGCAGCTATCTGCGTCAACAGGAATTTCTCACCCCGCACTGGTCGGAGGTTACTCCCTTTGCTCTGGATACGCCCAGCAGTGCCCGCCCGGTTGCACCGGAACCCTTTTTGTTGGTTGAGGGAGCAACGGTCGATTTGGATGCTGGTACGATTCGGCTGGCCGATGGTTCGGTGGTGGCGATTAGTCCGGCGATCGTGGGCACGGATGTCAACGCTGGCGCACTGATCAACCAGGGTTTTATCGACCAGGC
>CALIJJ010000183.1 GCA_938017515.1 uncultured Pseudanabaenaceae cyanobacterium | reverse complement strand
GCTCCCCTCCTGGGTTCTGCCTTGTCATGGGTGACTGCGGGCTAAACTATCGCCACCATCAGACCTTCGGACCAATTTTGCAGCGCCACACCAATGGCAATGCCCGGATCTTGGGCCGCTTCCATGCCGATGCCGACGGCTAAGCCTTCAGGGAAATGGTGGGCGATCGCCAACACAAACAGCCAAAGCCGTTGTCCATGCCGTTGCGCATCGATCTGGGGTTCGGGTAACCACTGTTCTACGCCATAGAACAGGGCCGCCCCAGCGGCCACTGCACTCGCAACCATGGCAATAGTCAGATCTAGGGCAAACGTCTGGCATGACAAGTCAATGGCAGGCAAGAGCAATGTCGTTGGGCAAGGCGTGAGCTAGATGTTCCATGGGGATGCCTCGAACTCGGAGCTTCATCCCAGCTCAGAATGATTCTGACTTGCATGAGAGTTGGCTGAGAGGATGATGCCCATTCACTGCATTCACCCCGAAATTCTCGTGGAGACTCGCTGCGGCCAGCCTCCGCAACAGCAGCGGCCCCTGGGGCCAGCATTCAGCCGAGCCCCAGCGGTGATTCATCCATGAAACATCCCCCAAATCATCAGTCCTAGCAGATCGCCAGGATGATGATCACAGCAGAAAAAGACACGATGAGCTATAGTTTAAACAAGAATTTAAGTTTAGAACAAAACTCAATGAGAGCTTGAGTGTTGTCACTACATTCATATCACTTAAGTTTTGAGCACAGCAAGATAGTTTTTGATGTTTGATAGCTTCCAACCCGCAGGAGTTGTGTGTGGGTTTGGGAATGGGCTAAGAATTTTTATCGAAAAAATTCATCAGAAAATTGGCAATCGTTAGAAAAGGGGATCATCAATTCGATGGCAATTTTTCAGCACCAAGAAGTTTTAAAAAAAACAGCATTAATTTATTGTGAAAGCCAATTTGGCTTAGTCGATGGAAAAACAGCGGCAGCTCTCGTCCGGAATTCTGAAATCTATACCATTGTTGGCATTATTGATAGTTCCTTAGCCGGTCAAGACGCCGGAGAAGCATTGGGAGAAGTTAAAAATAATATTCCTATTTTTCCTGATCTAGAGCATGCTCTCAAGACACTACCTACCATTCCCAACAACTATATCTATGGCAAAGCGCCCCTAGAGGCATGCATATCAGAAGCTGAACGATCGTTGATATTAGAAGCCATGGGTAAGGGCATGAATATCATCAACGGTCTACATCAGTTCTTTTCCGATGACCCCGAATTCGCCCAAAAGGCGGTTCACCATGGTGTCAGCATTGAAGATATTAGAAAGCCGCCCCCACTCAAATCCTTACACGTCTTTAGCGGGGAAATTACTAGGGTCACAATTCCGATTGTGGCCGTCCTGGGAACCGATTGTGCCTGCGGAAAAATGACCACCGCCGTAGAACTCAACCAAGCCCTCAATAAGCGGGGTGTTAAGTCAGTTATGGTTGCAACAGGGCAAACAGGATTAATTCAAGGGGCAAAGCATGGCATCTCGATGGATGCCCTGGTTTCCCAATTTGTCATCGGCGAAGTCGAGCATGCCGTGGTGACAGCCTTTGAACAGGAAAAACCTGACATTATTTTAGTCGAAGGTCAGAGTGCCGTCAGTCATCCCGCCTTCATGAGTTCTATCGGAATCTTGAGGGGGAGCCAGCCCCAGGGTGTGATTCTTCAGCATCCCCCGGGCAGACAGATGCGGTGTGACTTTCCCAACTTACCGATGCCCACCCTCGACCATGAAATTCGCTTAATTGAGGCAATTTCTACTGCGCAGGTCCTTGCCATTACCCTGAGCCACGAAGGGCTGAGTCATGACGCAATGGCAGACTGCATTGAGCAGTACGAGCATTCTCTCAAATTACCCGCCAGTGATGTGCTCAAGGATGGCTGCGAGAAGCTCATTCAAGCCTTAACGCAAAAATTTCCATCGCTTCAATCCATCGTGGAAAAACACACGATTCAAACCCGACCCCAATGGGTCACATCCTAGACAAGGTAGGAATCAAGATCTATGAAAGCCTTCCTGCCCAGGATAGAGATTTCCCTGTCAAAAATTCAGGAAAACACCCAGATTCTCTGCGATCTCTATGGGAAACAGGGTATTTCCTTAATGGGTGTCTCTAAGGCGACCCTCGGAGAACCGGCGATCGCCCAAGCCATGATTGAAGGCGGCGTTCAGTTTATCGCGGACTCTCGCCTTGAGAATATTCAAAAAATGAAGCATGCGGGAGTATCGAGCAGATTTGTATTGCTCAGAACGGCCCAAAGTCATGCAGAAACGATTATTCAATATGCAGATATTAGCCTGAATACAGAGCTTGAAACGCTCAAAGCACTCTCTGCCTATGCCCATAAATATCGCAAAATTCATCAAATTATTGTCATGGTGGAGTTGGGCGATTTGCGTGAAGGCGTGCTCATCCATGATTTGCCTCAATTCATCACGGAGGTTCTCAGGCTTCCCAATATTGAGGTGATCGGCATTGGCTGTAACTTAGCCTGTTATGGCGGTATTGAGCCCAGTCATCAAAAAATGATGCAGCTCTCTCAACTGGCCGATCATATGGGTCAAGCCTTTGGCCTGAAATTAGAGATTGTGTCAGGCGGGAATTCGGCGAACTATCAATGGTCCCAGACTGCACCCCATCTCGGTCGCATTAATAATCTACGCCTGGGCGAATCGATCCTGCTCGGTCGTGAAACCTTGCAGCGAAGGGCGATCGCAGGCTTACACACCAATGCGTTCAAGCTGATTGCTGAAGTGATTGAATCCAAGCAAAAGCCATCCATTCCCTTCGGAACAACGAGCCAAGATGCCTTTGGAGAATGCCCCCAAATTCGCGATCGCGGCATCCATCAAAGGGTGATTATTGCCCTCGGTCGGCAGGACACGCTCATCTCCGGGATTCAACCGATTCAAGATCTAGAAGTGCTGGGATCAAGCAGTGATCACACGATCCTAGAGAACAAGTTCTATCCTTTGCCCATTGGCAGCGAGATCGCATTTAATTTAGATTATGGCGGACTGTTGGCAGCCATGACATCGCCGTTTATCCAAAAACAGTTGCTCCGTTCGGCCCCCAGCTACAGCATTCCGATACGCGGTTTGTGGTCTCCTCCAGTGGAGACTGGCCGGGACAATCCCTCCAAAACCTTAACGGGCAGTGCGGCGGCAAGCAGCACCTGAGCACAGCACCATAGATGGTATTACATCTGTGGCGGAAAGTCTTGAAATGGAAAATGGGCTTTAGGATTGGCCCTAAATCAGGATAGGGCGAATAAAATGCACCCGTAGGGGCGCGCATCCCGCGCCCTCAAAGAGTTGAGCCCTATCTAACAGTCCTGAAGAGCCACGATTCCAGCCCCCTGCAATAGATGGAGGTTTCAGGTGTCGGCGCTGGCCAAGATGAGGTCGAGGGTGGTGCTGTAGTTGCCATCGATGACCCAGCGATCGCCTTCGATGGCTTGGGTGAGGCGCGATCGCAGGACATCGGGCTCGACCATCGTCCAGTCGGGGTCCCAGTTGAGGGCATCGAGTTCGATGTAGGGGAGGGCTAATCGCTCGGCAATGCATTGGCCACAGATTAGCGTTGGCGAATTCATAGGGATGTTCTCTGTTGCGAGGCTGATTGCGACGGTCTACGCTAGGCAAATAAATTACATCCCCCCAAGATCTCCTGTAGGGACGAGCGCGGCTCGTCCGGCTGTTTGCACGGCTGTTTGCACGGCTATTGGCCAGACAATCGCAGAGCGTCCCCACAAATTTCGATCGAAATTTGTATCAAATTTTAATTTCCACACCACAATTTTCTGTTCCCCTTGACTCTCCCCTTAGGGCAGGCTGTGTACTGGAGTCATCGCAAGCCAAGAGACCTGATTGGAGGATGAATGGCCATGAATCCAGAGCAACCCAAACTCGGTATCAGAATCGGTGACTTCTCCAAACTCAGCCTCGTCTCCATCAAGGCCCTGCGACTCTACGACCAAAAGGGTCTCCTCAAACCCGCTCGCATCGACCCCGACACGGGCTACCGCTACTACTCCGCTAGCCAACTGCCGCGCCTCAACCGCATCCTCGCGCTCAAGGATCTGGGCTTCTCCCTAGAGCAGATCGGCCAACTCCTCGACGAGAACCTCTCCATCCCGGAGATGCAGGGCATGCTGCGGCTCAAGCAAGCGGAGGTGCAGCAGCGGCTAGCCCAGGAACAGGAGCGACTCGTGCGTGTAGAGGCCCGACTCAAACAAATTCAACAGGAGGCAACCATGCCAGACTACGACGTTGTACTTAAACCCCTCCAGGCCGTCCAGGTCGCATCCATTCGCGAAGTCATCCCCAGCTATCCGGCAGTAGGGCAGTTGTACGATGAACTCATGGGGCATCTCGGGAGTCAGGGTTACTTTGCCAAGGTGGCACATCCCAACCAGAAATGCATGACCGTTTGGTACGACGAGGGCTACAAGGAATCGGATGTGGATGCTGAAGCAACGGTGTTTCTGGAAGCAGAGGTGCAGGGCAGCGATCGCATCCAATGCCGCACACTCCCCGCCCATGAGCAAGCCGCCTGTCTCACCTTCAACGGCAGCTACAACCGCATCACCGCAGCCTATCAGCACCTGCTGAAATGGATTGAAGATAACCGCTACGATATCGTTGGCCCGAACCGAGAGTTCTACATCATCGGTGGCGCCGAGCAGGATAACGAATCCTATGTGACGGAGATTCAGTTCCCCGTGGCCAAGGCTGCCTAGGGGTAAGCCTTAAATCACGCTGTGGGGGAATGGGATACATGCTCTCGAATATTGAGACGTTCCCTAGAATCGTTGCAGGACATGGAATGCCCCCCTACAGTCACTGGCTATCATCTTCCCCTCAACACAAACGCAAACCAACCGAAAAAGGCCGCTCCCGATAATCGAGAGCGGCCTCATCTAGGCTAGGCACCTAAGCGCCCAGAGTAATCGTTTGCTTTAGCTGGATGAAATGGAATTTGGCGATGTTGTTGCAACAGCGTTGGGCTCGGAGCGATCGCTGTTGATCCTAACCTTGACGACTCGGTTCCGCTCCTCGTCCGCTTTGGGAATCATCAGCGTCAGTAAGCCATGATTCATCTCCGCTTCGGCGGCTTCACTGTTCACCTTCACATGGAGGGGAATGACGCGGCGAAAGCTACCGTACAGGAACTCACTGGCAACCATCTCTTCGCTTTGCATCTGGTGCGTCTGCTGGCGATCGCCCGAGAGCAGCACCGCATTCTGAGAGACCTGCACATCCAGATCCTCGGGCTCAATGCCTGGGAGTGCGACCTGAAGCTGAATATGGTCTTTACTCTCACGCAACTCGATCGCAGGCGTCCAATTCTCTTGGCGCGTCCAGGATTCCACCCTGGTGGCATCCATGCCGTCGAATAGCTTATTGAGTCGATACCGCAGCGTGTCGGCATCTTGAAACGGTTCCCATCGGATAATAGCCATAGGCAATTAATCCTCCTAATAATTCAACAAACCTGTGCTCCTGCCTGATTCCACAGGCCATCGCCTGCCGCAGAAGCCACAGCATCTGAAACCGAGTTGATTACGCTTGCAACCTTGGCAAGCCCTCGTTTTCAAGACATCCCTAATCTAACGACTCAGACTTTGGGACACCTCTATCGAAAGAGAGAATTCGATTGCAACGGACCAGTGCGATGCCGCTTGCTGCCCTTAGACCTGCCTAGAGCGCTGAAACAGCACCTCCAGAAACCGGCGCAGTTGGGCTCGCATCAGAAATGCCCCAACCGCCACAGCCAAGAACAAAAACCAGTTCAGCGCCAAATATCGTTGCACCAAATACACAATTGCCAACAATCCCAGGACAAAATGCCCCGCCACTTCCACCAGCTTGACATTATGAGCACTGACAAACTTGAACTGCGGCGTTAGGCTGTCGCCCGAATCCTTCAACCAGACGCTGAACACTTTTGCGATCGCCAGCACCACGCAAAACACCAAGCCGTGCTCAATCACCACATGCAGCAAACGCGAAAGTCCCACAATCATCCTCGGCCCCAGATGACTGCCCAAATACTGAAGTTCCTCCGGCCGAAACACAAAGAAATGGGCCAGCAGCAATACGCCAAATCCGGCGATAAACCCTCTGTGTGGCTCCAGCAGTTCTTCCGCCAGCACCTCATGCTGTTCTGGAGCAAATTTTTGTAAGAGGCGATCGCACAGCCTCGGTGTTCCCTGCCCCAGCAACCAGGCAATGACCCCTTGAACCACCAAAACCGCGAAGCAATCCACAGCGGTTTGGGGAGACCAGTAATTAAACAATGCAACTGAATTCACGGTGGCTCAGGGGTAAGAGAATCGGCGATCGCAGCGCCCAGGCTTACACAAGCACAGGCATCAGGCCCAATAGCCTTGGATCAAATATCGAAGACCGTTTGCCCCTAGTTTTCCCAACTGAACCATGCCGTAACCTGCCCCCTCTCTCCCGCAAGCCAGCCGCCTACACTAGAAGCAGGCGTTTCACTGAACTTGCCATGCCCACGGTTCCCCCCAGCCAACCTCCCAGCAGCCCCCTCCGCATTGGCCAACTCAAAGACCGCAGTGGCGTTCCCGTCAAAACCATCCGCTACTACGAAGAACTCGGCCTCATTCACGCCGTCGCCAGGACCGAAGGTGGGTTTCGGCTCTTCGACGACGACGCCATTCATCGGCTGGCCTTTATCAAGCGATCGCAAACCCTCGGTCTCAGCCTGGCCGAAATTGGCGACATCCTCCAGATTCACGATCGCGGCGAGCACCCCTGCCAAACCGTCACCCACACCCTGAATCAAAAAATCCAAGCCATCGACCAGCAAATCCAAGAACTCACACTGCTACGCAAACAGTTGCGATCGCTCCTCCAATCCGACCATCCCACCCACGCAGACAGCATCTGCCCCATCATCGAAGCCAGTCCCTAAGCCAGTCCCGAACCCCAAGCCCTCCACCCCATTCATCACTCAGCGGCATCCGCAACAGACAGCTTCACCAGCCGAAACCCAAACAGAATATGACGCGACTGCACAGGCCGCGTATGCGCATAGGCTGCCCGACAGAAGCCCGGTGAATCGTCCCAGGAACAGCCCTTCATCACCGACCGCGTTTCTAGCCCCCGCTGCCGCAGCGTCGATGTGTACTCAAACACATTCCCCGCCATATCCTCAGCGCCAGAGGGACCTCGGCTCAAGGGGAAGGCTCCGATAGCACTGGTCTGCACGCCTTCAGCTCCCTCCCAATCCTCACCCCAATTCGTCGCATCATCGCGCCAATCATTCCCCCAGGGGAAGTACTGCCCTGTTTCTCCCCGCGCAGCCTTCTCCCACTCCAACGCCGTCGGCAGGCGATAGGTATTGCCGTCCTGTTCTCCCTTCCAGGTTGCAAAAGCAACCGCATCACCATGGGAAACGAGGACCACGGGGTGTTGTGCCGTCTCCGCCGGAAACTGATCGCCCTGCCAGAGGAACGCCCGCACCGTTGCGTAGGGATGCACCAGAAATCCCTGGGTCTGATAGTCCACCTCAGAAATACCCGGTGCCGATCGCCCCGTCGCCTGCACAAAGGCTTGATAGTCCTGATTCGTGATCAGATTGCGACCGAAGCAAACGCCGGGCAGCTCGACGGTTTCCCGGTTGGCTTCAAACTCAAACCAGCGCGATCGCCGCAACCCCGCCTCGACCTGCTGGGGCGATCGCTCCCCGCCCTGGGCAGCCAAGGCAACCGCCGAGAGACGATAGCCCGCATCGCGCTCCGCCTGATCACTCCCCCGCACAAACGGCCCCGCTGGCACCCAAACAAACTCACGATCCGCCTCACAATCCTGGGCCGATAACGATGCTGCGGTTCCTGCTGGCGTTTGTCCCGTGCAGCCAGCCCCAAGCCAAACCGTCACCCCAACCACAACCCAGCTCCCCCAACGCAGCCAAGGCTGACCGCCCATCCCACGACCACGACCCTGCCCACTGGCATGATCCCGACTCGTATAAGTCCCACTGGCATAAGTCCTACTGGCATAAGTCCTACTGGCATGATCCATGACAATCATCTCCGACAGTCCATCGCTTCAAACCCAAGCTCATTGCCGCGTTCGGTCTTCTACACTGGCTCTGGGCTTAGCGTTCCCGATACATTAAGTGTGGGTGAAACAGACAAAAAGTCATGGAATATTCTCAAAAGTCCACCTCAGAACCGTCCGAAAACGGTGCATCATCCCCAGACCTCTCCCCTCACGAGGAACGGGAAGCACTGCTGGCCCAATTGGACGCCATTGACGAAAACCTGTCGTCTAAAAATATTGTTGCCAGAGAAAAATCAACACCCCCTTCTCCTAGCCAATCCACGCCTCTGCAATCCCAACGCCAACAAAACCTTGCAGAACAAAATCTTGAAGAACAAACCCTTGAAGAACACAGTGACTTTTTAGAGGCTTTAGCAGAGGCCGATCGCACAACCCAACATCTCAAACCCAAGCGCTCTCAGGAACAAAGACCACAGCAAGTTCAACAACCACAGCAGAGTCAAGGCTCTCAACCGCTGGGAATATCTCAACGGCCTCAAAATGCTCAACAGCCTCACAACGCTCAACAGCCTCACAACGCTCAACAGCCCCTATCTCAACAGCCTCAAGCATCACCCACGACGTCCACACCGGCCGCACCATCAGCCGCCGCTCCAGCCTCGCAACCCGTGAGGGCCAGTCAATACCCCATCCCCAGCGTGATCGAGCAACTGAGCCTCTATGCCAAGGAAAAGCTAGCCGCTCGGGCACAACAGCGTCGGCAAGAGCAGGCCCGCATAGCCCTAGAAGCCAAGGTCCAAGCCTGGCTCGACAATCTCGACCCCCTCAGTGATGACGGATTTTGGTTTGAGCAGTTCGCTGAAAACTACAGCTCTCGCATGGAAGCTGCGATCGCCTTCCTCAACCCCAAAACACCCAAAAAACAGGGTTAAAAGCCCCCCGCGATCGCCAGAATCGATCACGTTTCTACCCCACAAATAAGCTACAACACTTAACTTCATCAGGCAAAACCAACAACCAAAATCCAGCAAAAATCTCAGTAGAAATACATGCAAAATATAGGACAGCAGAGGCTGATAAGCCGACACATCATTGATTCAGGACGACTTCCTCTAGAATAAAGACACTTCGTCTACGGTGTGAGAGATAACAGAAACAATTTCCATCCCTGATAGGCTTAAGCAACAGCAAAGCTCTGATGGGTTAGGATTTTGTAACATCTCTTACCAGGATGAGGTTAGTCAAAACTCTCAGCGTCGTCATGCCTCAGAATCTTCTTCAAACTTGGGATAATAAACAGTTTTTTAGAGGTAGTGACGATCCAAAAATTACGTCTGGCGTCGCTCAGATCAAACGGGAGATTGAAGCATTAACCAAGCTCTGTGAACCCTTCGGCGATCGCATCGAAAATGCCGACATCATTCCCGCTGCAGATTTTGTTGCTGTTATCCAAGACGTCAAAGCGATCCATACCCAGCGCAGCAGTATTGTTGAGCGACTCAGCAATATCCAAACGTTCATCTCCTCCGTCCTCAGCGTCGATTCCCAAGACAACGCAGCCAACACTTGGCTACCCACCCTGCAACAAATCTGGGCGACGCTGACCCAGGCCATGACCCCTGTCGATGTCTTTTTAGCCCGTGCCAGCGATGCGTTCATCGATAAACTGCTGGCAGAGCCTGAGCTAGAGGAAATGTCCTTCTCCGTCCGCCATGACCGTTGCCTCAAGGATCAACTGCTCAGTGTGAGTGAAGAGAAGATCATAACGGGCCTTGCGGTCACAGGCCTCCATGGTTGGGGCAATCTCTACGACGACCTCGCGGGCAGCCTCAAATGTCAGATCAACGGTGAGACCGTCGGTCTGGCCAAAGCGGCCAACCTCATGGGCAGCGACCAGCGCAGCATCCGAGAATCAGCCTGGCGCGGGATTAATACCGCTTGGCAGGGTCGCAAGGAAACCGTGGCCACCATCCTCAACGCCATCAATGGCTGGCGACTGGAAGAAACGAAGCAGCGCAGCCACATCCGCGAGCTTCATTACCTCGACAAGAGCTGCCACGAGAGCCGCATCGAGCGTTCGACCCTGACGTCGCTCATGGACAGCACCTACAAGCATCGTACCGTTGGCCAGCGTGCCATGAATGCCATGGCCAAGGCCCTAGAACTCCCCAAAATGGCGCCCTGGGATGTTACGGCACCAGCTCCCAACCAGGGGGCTGCTGAGGCTGAGAACATTCCGTTTGAGGATGCGATCGCCCTGATCGCCAAAGCCTTCAGCCGTCTCACCCCGGCCATGGGAGACTTCACGATCATGATGGCCGAGAAGGGCTGGATTGATGCGTCACCAACTCCCAATCGCACCACGGGAGCTTACTGCACCAAGTTTGCGAATCCCCGAGAGCCAAGGATTTTCCTGACCTACGAAGGCAGCATGAGCAATGTCATGACCTTGGCCCACGAGCTAGGGCATGCCTGGCACAACTGGGTCATGCGCGACCTCCCCATCATGAAAACGCGCTATTCCATGACCCTGGCCGAAACCGCCAGTATCTTCGCTGAAACCCTCGTGCGGGATGCCCTGATGCAGCAGGCGCAGAATCCTGCCCAGCAGCTCGAAATTGCCTGGCAAAATGCCGAGAGTGCAGCGGTCCTCCTGCTCAATATTCCGGCCCGCTTTGAGTTCGAAAAGCGCCTCGTCGAAGCCCGCAAAGATGGCTTTGTCATCGCCGATAAGCTCAGCGTCATGATGCGCGAGAGCTGGGCCTACTGGTTCGAAGATAGCCTTTCGGAATACGACGAAATGTTCTGGGCCAGCAAGCTCCATTTCTCGATTTCCCAGCTGGGTTTCTACAACTATCCCTACCTCTTCGGCTACCTCTTTAGCCTGGGAATTTATGCCCAGCAAGAGAAGTACGGCGATCAATTCAACGACCTCTACACTAGCCTCCTGCGGGACACTGGCACCATGACCGCCGAGGAAGTCGTCCAGAAACACCTGGGCCAAGACATCCGCGAGATGGCCTTTTGGGAAGACAGCCTGGGCATTGTCGAAGATTCGATCGCCCAGTTTGAAGATCTGGTGGAGCAGCATAGCCGCACAGCCGCCTTGGTCTAGAGCCATGGCTCCAGAGGATGGTGCGAATCGCCCTAGTGTGACGACGGTTCACTCACCAAGAGTGCGACGGGAAACTGCCGCAACACATCCCGTAGCCACAGCGTTTCGTCGGACTCGATGACGCGACCTGTGATCAGATCGCGCCAGCGGGAGTCGGAGCCCACCGGGGGCTGGATGCGGGTTTCGTGCCAGACCTGTTCCCCGAAGGGATAATCACCGGGTTTGACCAGCTTGGTGCTGAGACGGGGGGCGATCGCAATCATCTGTTGGTCATTCAACTCACGACCAAAGGCAATCACATGGCTTTTCAGACTGCCCGCTACGATCAGCTTTTGATAGGAGCCACGGTGGAACAATTCCTGGTACTGCTGTCGTGCTTGCAGCAGCTGGTGAACCAAATACAATTTGATGCGGCCATCCCGATAGGTTTGTAGGAGACCTTGCAGTAGCGCCTCATGCTCCACCGCCTCTTTTTCCTGCAAATCGCGCAGAAACTGGAACCGCTGCTCATAGTCCACCGGACGTCGGTTATCAGGATCCACAAGGCTCAAGTCCCATAATTCTGTCCCCTGGTAAATATCTGGTACACCCGGCACCGTGAATTTCAACAGCGTTTGCGAGAGAGAATTCAGCATGCCGTGGTGCTGAATGCGGCGAACAAACGGCACAAAGGACTGCAGAAAACGATTGTCATCCCCGTTGGCCAACACCCGATCGGCAAACCGCAAAAAGCCCTCCTCGTACTCCGTATCTGGCTTAATCCAGGCGGTATGTACCTTGGCCTCGCGAATCGCCTTGATCAAATAGTCCTTGAGGCGCACCACCATGGCATCATGATCCGCGCCATCAAACGGATAAATACCAATGAGCGTCTGGTAGAAGAAATATTCGTCGTTGGTGTCGGGAATCAGGCGATCGCCCTGCTCTCCACGATGTTCTTCCTCACGATGCTCCCCATTGATGTGCTGCCACTCCTGCACCTTTTCCTGCCAAGCCTCGGGCATTTCCGAGAGGACGTTAATCCGAGCCCGAGTATCCTCACCTCGCTTGGTGTCATGGGTCGCCGTGGCATTCATCGTATGGGGCCACTGGGTCGCCAACACTTGGTTGAACTGATGGAATTCATCCACCGTCACCCCAAAGTGGCAGGGAGACGAGCCCACTTCATTCAGCGCGATCAGACGGTTGTAGATATACAGCACCGTGTCTTCCACCCCCTTGGCCATCAGCGGTCCTGTAAACTGCTGCATCCGCATCAAAAAGCGCAGCCATTGCTCCCGATCTTCCTCGGACAGTGACTCATCAAATTTCAGCAGCAGGAACTTTTCAATGAAGGACAGCTCATTGAGAAAGTTCGGAATATTCTTCTTGGCTTGGCGAATGACGGCCTTGATAGACTCCTGATCCGATAGACTCGCACCATCGCGATTGATGTAGGTACGATAGACCGGAAATACAGCCAGAATTTCGACCAGGGCAGCCTTGAGGCCAAACATCGTAAAGTCACTGGCATAGCGATAGCGACCCGACAGCTGCTTCAGCAACTGAGCAAGGTTGTCGATGTCACCGGCCAAGTGCTTGCTGGCAATCAATCGCTTTTTCTCATCGATCAGGGCCCGACAAGAGACGGGTTCCCCGAGAATATCCTGGTAGAGCCGATTAAAGGTGCTGCGTCCTTCGCTGTCACAGAGCACGCCATTGACTTGGTTCAAAAAGTCATAGCCCGTGGTGCCCTGCACCGGCCAACTCAGGGGCAGCGTTTCTCCCGGCTCCAGGATTTTTTCCACGGTGAGGTAGATCTCTGGGGCATCCTCCCGCAGGCGCGTGAGGTAAGCCGTCGGGTCGTACAACCCATCGATGTGGTCGATGCGCAGACCCGTAATTTTGCCATCATTGACAAATTCCAAGATCAGCTCATGCACCGATTGGAACACCTCCTCCTCTTCAACCCGCAGCGAGATCAGCTCATTTACGGTGAAGAACCGGCGGTAGTTCAATTCCTCATTGCCCACCTTCCAGTAGGACAAGCGAAAGAACTGTTCCTTGAGCAATTCATCCAGCTGATTAAAGCTCTCAGGATTACCGGGCTCACCATTGAAGGTTTCGATATTGGCAGCAATAAATGCTTTCACCTCAGGCGAATCGTTCCACAGCTCCCACAGCATGCGCTTGACAAAGGCAACTTGGTCATAGCGCTCCCGGCTATCCTCCTCTTCCTCCGCCGGAACATACTTCAGGACGTATAGCGCCCCCAACAGCTTGAGATAGTCGGGATGTTCACGGCCCAGTTGCTTACGCAAGCGTTCAATATCGTAGGTGAGGACGCGGTAATAGGATTCGATACGAATGGGAAACTTGAGGCTGTAGTAGTTAATCGAAAAGCCCTGCTGGTCATAGTTGAGCTGTAGCTCACCCGATTCGAGGCAGTCACCGTAGAACTTCCCGAGAAAGGGTGCTAGCACACGCCCCTTTAAGCCTTCATAGGAGTGATCCCAGTCAATATCAAAAAAGCTGATGTATTTGGAATCCGCACCATTTTCGAGCACATCCATCAGCATGGGATTTTGCCGATCAAAAGCCATGTGGTTGGGCACAATATCCTGAATCCAGCCCAACTCCTGAGCCCGCAATTCCGCACTCAGGGCTTCAAACGCATCACGTCCTCCCAGCTCCTCGTTAATGGCCTTCGGATCAACGCCGTCATAGCCGTGGGTACTGCCCTGACGCGGCTTTAGAATCGGCGAGGCATAGAAATCAGAAATGCCCAGCGTCTTTAAGTAGGGCACGATCGCCCGAGCATCCTCAAAACCAAAACTAGGGTTGAACTGAATTCGATAGGTTGCGACGGGAATTTTCATAGCGAATTAACGAAAGAGTTCAGCAATCAATCGGCGACACAGGCGAAAATTCAGCAGCAAATCATCTATCAGGAAACATCAGGTATCAGGAAGCATCAAGCAGCCAACAGTCCTGCAGTCGTCGTGCGGTGGCCAAGCGTGATCAAACGGGAGGGGGATTATTAGTGCTATACACAACAACACTTTGGGGAGCCAATGTGAGCTTTTGCTGGGTCACGGGTTGGTGACGACTCAGGGGAATATGCTCCGGCACCTCATGACCCGGTCCCCCCCAAACCACATCCGCTGAGTCGAGCACCAGATGCCAGGTACCGGGGTGCAGGGAGAGATGGATTTCGGCGGAGCGATCGCTAAAGTTCATGCAGGCCAGCACCTCATCCTCATGGTTCCAGCGTCGCAACGTCAGGACCTGCTCGCGCTCCCGCGCATGGGCTTCGGCACTGCGATGGTCCAGATTCATCAACGCCGGATCCTCCCGCCGCAAACGCAGGAGTTCCCGGTAGAAGCGCCACAGTAGCCGATGCTTGCCTTCGTCCTTGAGCGACCAGTTGAGCTTGGATTTCTCAAACACTTCGACGGATTGGGGATCCGGTGCCTTGGCGCCCCCCGTTTCTCCCTCCGCATGGAAGGCTGCAAACTCCTGCTTACGGCCCTGGCGAACCGATTCGATCAGGGCTTCGTCACCGTGGCTGACGAAGTAAAGGAAGGGCGCGGTCTCGCCATATTCCTCGCCCATGAACAACATGGGAACAAAGGGGGCCAGCAGCAGCGCCGCCGCCGCTAGTTTTTGGCCTTCGTAGCTGAGGAGATGGGTGAAGCGATCGCCCAACATCCGATTGCCCACCTGGTCATGGTTCTGAGCCGAGATCACAAACTGCTGGGACTGGCAGCGCCGTGCCGGAAATCCATGCATCCGCTGACGGTAGGAGGAATAGTCCCAAGCATAGACAAAGGGATTGCCATAGGCTTTCGCGAGCTGGGATAGACGACCAAAGTCGGCATAGTAGCCATGGGTTTCGCCCGTCAGGCAGGTATGGAGGGCATGGTGAAAATCATCACTCCACTGGCCATCCAAACCGTAGCCGCCTATCTCCGTGGGCTCGATGATGCGGGGATCGTTTGCATCACTCTCGGCAATCAGATAGCGGGGGGCACCGGGAATGCGGGAGACGCGATCGCGCATTTCCTTGAGAATATGCTGCGCCCCACAGTCATAGATCGCATGGACGGCATCCAAGCGCAGCGCATCGATGTGACAGGTTTCCAACCAATACAGCGCGTTCTGAATCACATACTCCCGCACGCCATCGCTGTAGGCACGGTCGTAGTTGACGGCGCTGCCCCAGGGCGTCTTGTACTGTTCCGTGAAGTAGGTGCCCAGGTGCCAGAGGTAATTGCCCTCAGGGCCGAGGTGGTTATAAACCACGTCGAGGATGATCGCCATTCCGGCTTGGTGGCAGGCATCGACCAATTTTTTTAGCCCTTCGACACCGCCATAGGAAGCTTGGGTCGCAAAGGGGAAGACACCGTCGTAACCCCAGTTGCGATCGCCTGGAAACTGGGCCACGGGCATGATCTCGATCGCCGTCACACCCAGGGCCTTGAGGTCATCCAAACGGGGGATCACGGCCTCAAAGGTGCCTGCATGGGTAAACGTGCCGACATGCAATTCATAGATCACATATTGGGACAGCGGCAGCCCATCCCAGCGGCCCTCGCTGCGAAGGCTGCCCAGCTGGTCATGCCAGGAAAAAGCCGAGTGATCAACCACCACGGAAGGACCATGGACCCCTTCGGGCTGGGCGTAGGAGACGGGATCGGGATAGTCTTCGCCGTCGATTTGGAACCAGTAGCGGGAGCCCGGCGCCACGTCTGTCACCGTCGCTTGCCAATATCCTCGCTCAGCCGCTTCGCTATCGTCGCGCTCCAGCGGGATGACGCGATCCTCGGTCTGGGAGTCGGCAGCCAACAAACGGACAGCAACCCTGCCTTTGAGTGGCGCCCAGAGCGTAAATATGCAGCGACCGTCGCCCTGATAATGGGCTCCAATTTTTGGCGGTTTCATGGGAAAAGCTGACATAAGCTCGGAGGAATTTCGTGACCGATGCAGCACAGGAGTCATTGTTAAGCAAACCTAAAGGTTTGTCGCTCTTCCTCTAGGCTGAACTGTCTATTCCAGAGATCAACATCTCTGATCAATCAGCTTCAGTCTAAGGGAGGAAACGCGCTTCAGCCATTAGCTTTAGAGTTCATGCAGATCTACAAAATCGACGAACTCATGCTGGGCCAGCCGCCCGGTACTGACATACGTAGTTCATTGTGGCTTGGTTAAACACATCGGCCGAGGCATCGCCCCATTGCTCCGATTCGCTGCCGTCGGGGGCAATGTCTTTGTAGCGATGGGTTTCGCCGGAGGCTAGGGAAGCACAGTCATATTTTGTGGTGTAGTCTGCCCGAGTTGGTTGGGCTACCGATGGATCATCACGCTGGCCCTCATCACTCTGGCGCTCATCACGCTGGCCCTCATCACGCTGGCGGTATTGGATAAAGTAGCTCTCGACGGTCCAAAGATCACCGGCACCGCGCAGGGAATCGATATCGACAAATTGCTGGGCAAGGCCATCCGGAGACTGTCCGGTGAGGTGCCAGTGAGCGGCCTGGGCGAGGTGGGGGCTCGCAAGAGCGATCACGCTAAAGAGGGCCAGGGCAGTGGCGTAGCCAACCGCCTTGGAAATGAGCTGACGCAGCAGAGTACTCATGGGTAAACGGAACTAGAATTAAAGCATGCCCTAGGGGAGCGCATCCCGCGCCCTCAGAGATCTTGGACGCATCTTACAGTTCTGAAGGCAGTTCTGAAGGCAGTTCTGAAGGATCGGGAATGGCAACCCACACCATCACAACCCACACCATCACTTGTGGTCCTCTAAAAATTTGGTTCCTACGCTGTCAGTTTCTGACCCCTCAGTCCACCATCACAGCCGGACTGCGCTCCCTCACGGCTGCATCAGGGCCAGGCTGGGTTCCAGCGATCGCCCCCACTCGTCACTCCTGAGCCCCCACTCGTCACTCCTGATTGGAAGCATTCCGAACAAGTGTCATTAGGACAACCTTAAACGCCGTCTTCCTTAAACACCTTCTTCGAGGTAGGGCTCGAGCATCGTTAGGATCAGGTCATATCTGAAATTAGTCTTGAGGCTGGAGAGATGGGCAATGAGCAGCTCGTTGCCTGCAGGCAAATCATCTAGCACGTTGTCCAGTTTTAGATTATTTAAGCTCGCCGCCGCCTGGGCCAATCGCCGCAGCAAGGGTTGTGGCAGCCCAGCGAGGCTTTGGGAGAGGTCTGCTGTCATTGCCGTTGCACTCAGCGGTGCTTCGGGGGTGGAGGGTTCGCTATCGGAAGCTTCTGACGCTTCCTCGATGAGTTGTAGATCCAATTGAGTCACCAATTCCTGGAGCAGATCGTCAATCGAGCAAGGCTTGTTGAGAAAGCTATCGCACCCCGCGGCGATCGCGACCTTCTTGGTTTTTGCCTGGGTATCTGTGGTCAGCATGATGATGGTTGGCAGCGGTTTGACCTCTTGTTTAATAATTTCGGCTGCTTCTAGACCATTCATAATCGGCATCTGCACATCCATCAAAATGGCATCGGGGTGCCATTCATGGCTGAGGGCGATCGCCTCTTGGCCATTCACTGCAGTTTTAACCTCAAACCCACCCGATCGATTCAAAAGTTCAACAAACAGGTTTCGCGTCGGCGGATCGTCATCCACAACCAAAATTTTCTTGGGGACTGGTGGAACGGTCAGTCGCAAGGATGGCTTTACGTCAGTGACATGATCATGGTTGGTTAGATTTTTTGCTTTTTCATAGGGGAGTACAATCGTAAAGAGACTACCTTTTCCAATTTCGCTTTCAACCTCGATAGTCCCGCCCATAAGCTTGATAAACTCTGCAGAGATTGAGAGACCTAATCCTGTGCTTTTACCATGAAGCTTCCCTTCCTCAGCTTGGGAAAAGGGCTCAAATAGGATTTCAAGATCCTGGGGAGCAATACCAGGCCCCGTATCACGGATCGAAAACTTCAGTTGATTGGATGCAAGCGCTTCAGCTCGAAGAGAAACTTGACCATAAGCGGTAAATTTCACGGCGTTAGCAAGCACATTAATCAGAATCTGCTTGTACTTACTCTCATCATGATGAATCAAATCGGGAAAACCTGGCTCACAGTGACAGGAAAGCAGAATACCTTTTTTATTCGCTTCTAGCTCTAGCATTTGGCATACTGATTTAAGCAATGCTTCAATATAGAAATCTTTCTTGTTTAATTTGGATTTACCTGCTTGAATCTTCGAGAGATCAAGAATATTATTAATTAAATTTAATAGGTGAGAGCCACTCGAGCTAATGGTTGCAATATAATTTTGATGCTTGTTCGGCAGTGTAGCGTCACCTCTGAGCAGTTGAGTAAATCCCAAAATACTGTTAAGTGGAGTGCGTAGTTCATGACTCATTTTGGCTAAGAAATCACTCTTAGCTTGATTGGCTTGATCTGCAAAGCGTCGTGATTTTTCTAGTTCATCATTTTTCTTAGATAATTCTCGACTACGTTCTTCGCTCTCGGCTTTACTTTTCTGCAAAGACTCAAGGACTTCTCTCAACTCTGTCGTGCGATGTTCAATTTTTTGCTCTAATTGCTTTTCATTTGCCCTCAGCTTTGATTCTGCATTTTTTTGTCGGCGGATTGCATGAGAGAGAACAGCAATAGTGATAAAGCTAATTCCTAGTATAAAAAGGGTAGGCCATACAATTTCAGCGTATTGTTCATAGAATAAAAGTCTTTCATTAATGAGAATACTATCGGGGGGAAGATCATCAAGGCTGATCTTGGCGTTCTCCAGTTCCGCTGCGTCAAAAATCCATTGATTTTTGGCCTCTAGAATGGGTTCAACGGTCTCAGGAGAAGCACCACTCAGAAGCCTTTCAGCCAGTTGTACGGCTTGCTGTGCATGGTAATTTCCATCGAGAACTTTTCCACCCACGGTGCCACGACCAAGAAGTGCATGAGTCTCGGTATAAATTGGATTAGGGACTAAGGCATGGAGCATTTCAGTGCCTTCATCAAAACTAATGAGCGGTCCACGAGCATTCTCTTTTCGTAGATGACCTCCCACAAAAATTGGCCAGTTATCTGGATAGGAGCCAATTTTTGATTCGATTTCAGCAGATGTTATGTCTTTTATAAAATGGATATTTTCAGGAGCATCCCTCCAAGCATTAAGACTACCTAAACGCTTTCGATTAGCTTCTCCGGTTTCACTAGAGTCGGTGATAAAAATGATGTGGTTGACCCCCGTTTGCCGCTTAGCTTCAACGATGGTTTCGGCAACACTGTGGGTTTCAAAGACACCAGTCAACCAGGACTTATTCAGGAATTTTTCTTCCATATGATTGATGCCCATGAAGACGACGGGTAAATCTTCAAAGTATTCCTGGTGAACTTGTAGAACAAGATTTAGACCTGGGTCATCTGCAACCATCAAAAGATCAAGGTCTGTATGCTGATATTTATCGCGAATCCCTTCTAAAAAAGAGTCTTTATGGTGCAAATTAGGATAGCGCTTAGCATCTAAAAATTCATGGAAAATTGTTGTTTTATAGGCAATTTTCTGAAAACTCTGATCAATGCCTTCTTTAATTTCTTTTGTCCAAAAAAACTCAGGATTATACGAATGCAGCACGAGTACATTCGATACCGAGTCTTTTTCCTGAAGCTGAATACTGGCTTGAGCTTTGGCTGGAGAATCGATCAGAGGCTCAAGACCTATAGAAAAAAGAGGTAAGAGGATGAAAATTTTACCCAGTCGACATACAGCCATGACTCATAGTTTCAGTTGAATTGTTTTTAGCATTGACTCAACTCTATAGTGAGTGTTCTCCTCTGAACAATATTTTCCCGCGACTCCTAATCTTTTTCAGCGATTTGGCTTAGTGAAGCAGTGGTTGGACCGAGATGTCTTATCAGCCCCATAGAAAAGAACGGCTCGTCATCCTTAGAGAGAAAAGATCTGAGCCCATGGCCGCAAAGGATGGTGCTGACGCAAGCAATAAGCCCTGTATTCCTTACTGCTCAAGGAATACAGACATTACTCATCCCTTCTCTGAGCACTGCGGGTTGGGGCCTCCTCTGACTCCTCAGACAGGCGGTGGACTTTGAAGGCGCTCCCCCACTGCTGCATCAGGGCAAGGATGGGTTCCAGCGATCGCCCAAACTCCGTCAGCTCATACTCCACCCGAGGCGGCACCTCCGCATAGACATGTCGCGCCACCACATCATCCGCTTCCAGCTCCCGCAGTTGTAGCGTAATCATTCGCTCCGTTGCGTTGGGCGTCAGACGACGCAGCTGTCCAAAGCGCTTGCGTCCATCGAGCAAATGACAGAGCAAAATTGGCTTCCATCGGCCACCCATCACACTCAGCGTTGCCTCCACATCACACCCCGTCTTCCAGTTGTACTTCCGCGTCATGGCTGGTTCTCCATACGTTCAAACCTGTTACTTACTTACAAAAATGTGGGTACTTACCAAGTCTATTGTATTGGCGTAGGCTGAAGTCTAGATCAAGCACCGAACCGAACTGGAGACACGGAAATCCCCGTGGACAGGGAAGATAATGAAAGCCATTGGTTACAGCCAGGCAGGGCCACTTTCAGCAGACCATGCCTTAATCGAATTTGAGACCGACGTACCCGATCTAGCTCCCAACGACCTACTGGTCGAAGTACGCGGCATTTCCGTCAATCCCGTCGATGTCAAGCTGCGGGACAGCGCCCAGCCCGAGGGTAGCCCTCGCATTTTGGGCTTCGATGCCGCCGGACTCGTCAAAGCAGTCGGTTCAGCAGCGACATACTTCCAACCTGGAGATGCGGTCTTCTACGCAGGCGACATCACTCGCCCCGGCACCAATGCTGAGTTGCATGTGGTTGATGAACGCATCGTCGGTCGCAAACCCTCCTCCCTCGATTTCGCGGAAGCAGCGGGAATGCCCCTGACGAGCATCACGGCTTGGGAACTCCTGTTCGAGAGTTTGGGCATCCAAGAAGGTGGAGGGTCAGGTGAAGCACTGCTGGTCATCGGTGGTGCGGGCGGCGTCGGATCAATCCTGATTCAATTGGCGAAGAAACTCACTGACCTGACCGTCATTGCGACGGCATCGCGTGATGATACGCGAGCCTGGGTCCAAAAGATGGGGGCTGATCATGTGATCAATCACCGCAATCCCCTGGATACAGAAATCGAGACCCTAGGGATTTCGCCCCGCTATGTTGCTGCACTCACCCATACGGACAAACACTTTGGGGCGATTCAAACGCTGATCAAACCGCGCGGCCACATCGCCCTGATTGACGACCCAGAGACGCTCAATATTGTGCCGCTCAAAGCCAAGGCCCTTTCCGTCAGTTGGGAGTTCATGTTTGCTCGCTCCATGTTCCAAACCGAGGACATGAATGCTCAGCATCAGCTCTTGAACCGGGTTGCCGATCTGCTGGATGACGGCACATTGATTTCAACGGTCAACCATCATGGCGGCGGCTTGAGCGTTGAGACCCTGCGCAGTGCTCACGCACTCCAGGAAAGCGCCAAGGCAATCGGCAAAACGGTGTTAGACGGTTGTCCCTAGTCAACGGCAACCCAGCGGTACAGCGATCGCCCCCCAAACCCCATAAATAAATTGACCCAACGAGGCAACACACCATGGCTAAACTCACCATCACCGGCAATATCGTTGCCAATCCGGACAGCATTGATCTCGTCAAGACTGAGTTAGAGAAGCTGATCCCCATTACGCGAAAGGAAGCAGGCTGTCTTCAATACGATCTGCACCAGGACACCGACAATGCTGCCTACTTCATGTTCTACGAAAACTGGGAATCCCGTGAACTTTGGCAGACTCACATGAATGCACCACACCTCAAAGCATTCATGGAAACAACTGACGGTGCCATCGAAAAATTTTGGCTCCATGAGATGACACACATTGCCTGATTGCTCAGCCTAATTGCTAAACCTCATTGCCAAACCTAATTGCTAAACAACAAAAGGAGAAACCACAATGAACTACGACAATTTCACCACATTCAACGTTAAAGCCGAGAACGCGATCGCCTGGGTCACGTTCGACTATCCCCCCGTCAATATTCAAGGCTTACCGATGCTGGCTGACCTGAATAGGCTGGCGCAAAAGCTTGAGGTCGATCGCGAGATCAAAGTGGTTGTATTTCAATCTGCACATCCCGAGATCTTCGTCGCGCACGCTGATACCAATTTCCTCAAGGACATGTCTGCCACTGCCGTTTCCCGTGATGAGGTCAAACTCTTGGATTTGCAGGTTGTTTTGGAACGCATCAGTAAACTGCCCCAAGCCACCATTGCCAAAATCGAAGGCTTTGCCCGGGGCGGGGGCCATGAATTTGCCCTGGCCTGCGACATGCGTTTTGCCGCACGGGGCAAGGCAAAGTTTATGCAAATGGAAGTCGGTATGGGCATCCTGCCCTGCGGGGGTGGGGCATCGCGCATGGCTCGCCAGACTGGTTTGGGACGGGCCCTCGAAATTATCCTAGGTGCCAAAGACTATGATGCCGACCAAGCCGAAGCCTACGGTACGGTCAACCAGGCATTCGACCCCGACGAGATCGGCCCGTTTGTCGAAGCACTGGCCAACCGCATTGCCCTTTGGCCCGCTGAGTCGATCAATGCCTGTAAACAGGCGGTCTATGCCTCGATTGATCAACCCATTGAAGCAGCCCTCAAAGAAGAAGCCTATTGGCTCTACCAGGCAACGAGTCAAACCCCTGCATTGAAGCGCTTTCAATGGGCTGATGATAACGGTGCACAGTTTGAGATGAACAATCAGCGCACCTGGGAAGACATGGTAGTCAGCGTTCAAGATGTCAACGGATGAGGAGCGTAGAGCAACGGAGTTGAACATGCTCAAAGATTGCGAAGCAAAAGGATTTCAGCCGATCAATCGGGGATACAACGCGGTGTTCCGGCCCAATCGCTTGAGTCTGGGGCTAGTGGTACCGATTGAGAATTACGGCTGGAATCCGGTACCCACCCTGCTCCAACACCTGGAGCGCATTCAACTGGCTGAAGAACTGGGATTTTCAGCGGTGTGGTTGCGTGATGTTCCGTTCAATGTGCCGTCCTTCGGAGATGCGGGTCAAACCTATGATCCCTTTGTTTACCTTGGCTTTTTGGCGGGTCAAACCCAACACATTGCCCTGGGGGTTGCCAGCATCATTTTGCCCCTGCGCCATCCCGCCCATGTGGCCAAGGCCGCAGCGACGGCTGATGTGCTCTCGGGAGGACGGCTGATTTTGGGGGTGGCTTCGGGCGATCGCCCCGAGGAATATCCAGCGCTCAACTTGCCCTTTGGCGATCGCGGCACAAGATTCCGCGAGAGTTTTGACTACATCAGACAGATGAGCGAGACCACCCCCGTCTTCGAAAACAGCTATGGCAGCCCCAGTGGCGGCATGGACATGCTGCCCAAACCCACCGCAGGCAAACTACCGCTATTGATCACCGGAGGCAGCCAGCAAGACCCCGCATGGGTTGCCCAGCATGGCGACGGCTGGATGACCTATCCGCGTAATACGGCTCTGCAAGCCCAGGTCATCCGCGATTGGCAGGGGCGAGTCACAGCAGCGGGACTGCCTGCGAAACCCGTGATGCAACCGCTCTATATCGATTTGGCGGAAGATCCCGATGCTGCCCCACTGCCCCTGCATCTGGGGTTCCGGCTAGGCACCAATCACCTCCGTAGCCATCTCAAAGCGCTGGAATCCATTGGCGTCAACCATGTCGCGTTGAACCTACGCTTTAACCGAGCACCGGTTGAGACCACACTGAACCGCCTCGCCGATGACGTACTACCTGATTTTTCCCAGTAACAGCACGTCGCCCATTAACAGCCACAAGCCAAATCTACAAAGCCATGCAAAAGACAATTCTAGTTACGGGAGCAACGGACGGCATCGGCCTAGAAACAGCAAAGCTGTTGGTTGCGCAGGGGCATACTGTTTTGCTCCACGGACGCAACCCAGCCAAACTAGAGACCGTGGCGCAAACGCTTGCTAGAAACAGCAACACAGTTGAGAGCTATGGGGCCGATCTCTCGCGCATGGCTGATGTGGAGGCATTGGCTAAGGCTGTGATGAAAAACCACTCCACATTGGATGTGCTGATCAATAATGCAGGTGTTTACAACACATCTGATCCAATCACCGGAGATGGTCTGGATGTGCGGTTTGTGGTCAATGCGATCGCCCCCTATCTCCTCACCCAACGACTGATGCCGCTGATGGACACATCCGGACGGGTCATCAACCTCTCCTCCGCTGCGCAGTCTCCCGTAAGTTTGGAAGCGCTGGCTGGACGGGTTCAGTTGCCCGCCGCCTTCGCCGCCTATGCCCAAAGCAAACTGGCACTGACCATGTGGTCGCATGCGCTTGGCGTCAAGCCAGATGGCCCAGGGATCATCGCAGTCAATCCCGGCTCGATGCTGGGGACTAAAATGGTGCAACAGGCCTTTGGGGTCGCAGGCGGTGATGTCCGCATCGGCGCTGAGATCCTGACGCGTGCAGCACTCTCAGAGGAGTTTGCGACGGCATCTGGTCAGTATTTTGACAATGACGCGGGTCGGTTTGCCTCGCCCCACCCGGATGCACTCGATCCACAAAAGACTGACGCCATCCTGGGAGCGATTGAGAGCATTTTAAAGAAAATAGGCAATGGCTGACCGCATCCACTGCTTCGTGTCCAAGTCATTGGCCCAATTCATCTTTCTCATCTGCCAGCAACAGTCTGCTCAAACTTTTTTACATCTCGCAAAGAGCGCAGATGATAGACCTGTTTCTCGGGAGAAACCTGCTCCAGATAAGCCCGATATCTCGGTGTCAGTTTTTGATGACAGAGGCCAACCGTTTTGTAGGAATTAAGCGTCCCTTGCCACAGCGAACTCCCTTCAGGCCACCCCTCAGGTGCGACCCAAAGCCCCTGAAGCAATCGCTTCGTCACCCACCAATAATGCCGCAGCACTGGCATATCCAGATACACCAGAGTATCAGCAACCGCTAGACGCTCCCAGAGCGTATCCATCGAACCAAAGCCATCAATAATCCAATGCGACTGTTGCATCACTTGGTCATGGGCGAGCTTGAACTCCTTCGCTGAGACCTGCTCACCACCGGGTTTGTACTGGAGCAAATCTAAAGGGACAAGGGGTAAGCCCGTTATCTCAGCCAATCGCTTACTCAGCGTTGATTTACCACCGCCAGCATTCCCAAATACCGCAACTCGATTCATCGGTGACTCCCTCGCAGTAACCAGGCATTCTCGGTTGCTGCACATCTTCCTTTTAATCCGCCATCAACCTCAGCACTCGACAGTAAAGACAGCCCGTAGCGATCGCCATAGTGCTGCTCTAACTCGACCTGAGAAATCGAAAAGGGAGGACCCTCCATCAGCCTTTGGTCATACTCAAACGTCACAAGCAACTGCGGAGCAGTACCCGTTATCTCCTGCAGATGAGCAGTATATTGACGACGCATGGCTTCCGGCAAAGCCACCAATGCTGCTCTGTCATAAATGGCGTGAATCGGGCCGAGGGCCTCAGCTGACACATCGAAGATACTGCCAACAAAAATATCGATATGGGTCGCGCTATATCGCTTAATCTGGCCCAATTCTGAAATCGTTGGTTCTACCCCCAGCCCCTCAAACAGTTGCTCCACAGCAGTGACAGCCAACTCCGCACCAGCCACGCAGTAGCCCTGCGCCAACAGCCACGAAATATCCAGCGTTTTGCCGCACAGGGGCACAAAGATGCGGCTACTCTGCGGCAGCGAAAGCGCTTCAAAATATTGGACTAGCAACGGGTTGGCGTCATGTTGATGGAAAGCAATGTCATTGCTCTCCCACTTCTGCAGCCAAAACTTAGTATCCATAGTTTCTCCCTAGAGCACCCTCCCTGAAGCTCCATCCTACAAAGAAAATTCGGAGACGGTGGCAGCACAGCCAAGACCAGACTTTATCCGACTGACAATCGCTGCGATCGCCACCAAACTGTGAGCACAGCCCCCCAAAACAACTCCCACCCATCCCTCACACCAGCCGATCGCAGCCATGACCCTTGCCCTTCCTCCCACCCCACAATCAGACCTCACTGGACCGAAGCCCCCAACCCCCAGCGCAGGCCATCGCACCAGCCCAGGCCATCGCATCAGCACCCTCATCGATCGCCACCTTTCCCTAGAGCACCTCAGCGATCGTCTCCAGGATCTCCCCCAGCAATTCAACGATCCCCAAGTGCGCCCCTGGCAAACCATCGATTGGAAACAGATCAACGCCGAGCAAATCATCGGCATCGAACAGGACACCTTCCTCGCCATCCTGATCGGAGCCATCAACACCGAAGCCCCCATCCGCGACTACACCCAAACCAGCCGCCAATATCTCGAAGCACAACACCCCGAGATGGCTCGCTTTGTCGGCGGTCGCATCGCTCCCGACGGCAGGCTGATCGAACCCGGACTCTGGGAAAAAGAAGAGCGTCAACACACGCCTGCCCTCAGTCGTATCTACACCCAGCTCACGGGCCAGAAACCTGTCCCCCTCCCTCACACCGCTAGGCCCCACCAAGAAAACGACGACCCCAGAACAGCCCTCTATCGCCACGGCCTCCACCGCATCGCCACGGAATACGGCGCCACCTGTCTCTACCTCTGGCTCATGGCCCATACCACTGGGGCACTACAACGAGTCCTCAAAGCACTCTTGATCGACGAAGTCAATCACATGACAAAGTTCTGGGGCTTCGGCTGCTGGGCTTACCCCGAAGCGACCCTGGCCAAGACGGTTTGGATGTTGTTGCAGACCTCGGGTGGGCAGGTGAAATATAGTCGCGATCGCAGTAGCCTCCTCGGCACTGTCCAACGCATGACCCAAGCGCTGGCCTGGGCAGACTGGTCGTGGTCCAATCGTATGAGCTTTGCATTCACCTGTGTTCAGGTGCTGTACCGCATGCAT
>CALIJJ010000182.1 GCA_938017515.1 uncultured Pseudanabaenaceae cyanobacterium | reverse complement strand
CACAATCACATCCGGCTTCCGCGCCACCGCCTCATCTGCCACCGGACGCAGGATGCAACTCTTGGGCACCACAAACGGCAGGTCTTCGCTTTCGATCGCCACATTAATCTTGCTCGCCGTCTTCCCCGCCACCACCTCATGGCGGCCAATGAAGTCGATCATTTCCCAATACAAAAACGACTAAAAATCCGCTCCAACATCGGCTCCGTCATCCCCTCCCCCGTCACCTCACCCAACGCCTGAATCGCCCCCCGCAGATCAATCGTCCAAAAATCAAACGGCATCTGATCCGCAATCGTTCCCTGCACCTGCTCCAACGCCACCTGCGCCCGCGTCAACGCCGCCGCCTGCCGCTGATTGATCGCCAAATCCATACTCGTCGCCTGCACCCCACCCTCGTGAACCGCCGACAAAATCGCCCGCTCCAACGCCTCAATCCCCTCACCCCGAGCCGCCGCCGTCTTCACCGTCGGCACATCGCTCAACAACTGCGGCGGCAACTGCGGCGGTAGTTCGTCAGCATCTAGCAGATCCATCTTGTTAAGCACCGCAATCAGCACCCGCTTCGGATGCTGCTCCGCCTGCACCCGCTCATATATTTCCTGATCCGCCGCCGTCCAACCCTCGGTCGCATCCAGCGTAAACAACACCAAATCCGCTGCCTGAGCCGCTGCCTGCGATCGCGCCACCCCAAGCCTCTCCACCTGGTCCGCCGTCTCCCGAATCCCCGCCGTATCCAACACCTGCACCGGAATCTCACCCACCACCAACTGCGACTCCACCACATCCCGCGTTGTCCCCGGCAGGTCCGTGACAATGGCGCGATCGCTCCGGCTCCAGGCATTCAACAGACTCGATTTGCCCACATTGGGGCGACCCACAATCGCCACCTTCAACCCCGATCGCAGCAACTCCCCCCGATCCGCCGTCGCCAAAATCTGATTCAGCTGCTCCAACACCGCCCGCAACTGCCGCTGCACATCCGCCTCATCCAAAGGCGGCAGATCATCCTCAAAATCCACCCGCGCTTCAATCTCCGCCAAAATATCCAAACAGGTCGAGCGCAACTGCCGAATCGGCTCCGCCAACTTCCCCTGCACCCCCGCCAACGCCAACTCCGCCGCCTGGGGTGACTGGGCACTGACCAAATCCGCCACACTCTCCGCCTGGGTCAGGTCAATACGGCCATTCAAAAAAGCCCGTAGCGTAAACTCCCCCGGCTGGGCCAAGCGCGCCCCCGCCGCAATGCAAAGTTGAAGCACCTGCTGCACCACCATAATGCCGCCATGGCATTGGAACTCCACCACATCTTCCTTCGTATAGGAACGCGGCCCCGCCATCAGCAACAACAACGCCTCATCCACCGTCTGATTAGATTTCAGATCGTTAACGTAACCATAAAGAATTCTATGGCTTTCCCAAACCTGATTTCCCGGCGTCACAAACAACCGACGAGCAATGGAAAATGCCTCTGGTCCAGACATCCGAACAATGCCAACACTCCCCTGCTGGGGAACAATGGCAGTAGCGATCGCGGCGATTGTAGCGGACATAACAGTAGGGTTTATTCTCTGGGCGATTTGTCACACCTCGGATCCACCGAGATAATAGGAAGACATGCTTAGCAATACAGTAGTCTCTCGGATGTCACCCAGGTTCGCCAATCTTCGAGTTGGCCCCAGGGATCAGCCCCAATCTCCAGGGTGAGCGACAGGTTCAGCCCCGAATCTATTTTGAACTTCGATGGACACGGATAACGATGCCAAAAACAGCGTGACCGACCGCACGCCCCCAGACACGACGCCCGAAACGCCCCCAGACACGATGCTAGGCACAACGCCAGAAGCACCCTTTCCAGAGGCTTTCTCCCCGGAAGTCCCATCCCCGAAAGCAGCATCCCCGAAAGCAACCTCCCCGAAAGCCCCATCTCCGAAAGCAGCCTCCCCGAAAGCAAAGAACGATGCAACGCATGCTCTGAGCCAGCATTCATCCGCTAGCCCGAGTCAATCTCCCTACCCTCAAAATCCTCAACCCATGCAGCGTTCACCGCTTTCGCCGAACCTATCACTCCACTCCCCGGCCCCACCGCGCCATCGCCGTGGTTCGCCGCCATCCAAACAGCGTCGTGGCTTGAGACGCATCCTACGCTATGGCTACTATCGCTTCATCCGGCTCCATTCCAGCCCCGATTACCTGGCTCGAGGATTGGCGATCGGCGTTTTTTCTGGGTTTTTGCCCTTTTTTGGCCTTCAGGTCATTCTGAGCGTCGCGAGTGCATCGCTGCTGCGGGGTCACCGTGTCGTGGCTGCCGCCGCCACCTGGATCAGCAATCCCCTCACCTACATTCCGCTCTATAGCCTCGGGTTTCACCTGGGCCGTTGGATGTTGGGCAGCACGGAAATTGTGTTTACCGCCCAAACCTTTCAAAGCACCCAAAGCGTCATGGCCTTGGGCAGCGAATTCGCCATCACACTGCTGACCGGCTGCATCACACTCGGTCTCATCTTCGCCAGCATCAGCTACGTGGCGAGCCTTTATCTCCTGAAGCGGGCACGCAGCCGCCGGGGCATACGCCGCCAACGCAATAATCAACGCTAGAGCGCAGCGAACGCCATGAAGAAAATACGACAGGAAGCAGGCCATCGGGGCAGCAATTACACGGCCCGAATAATCAAACAGCCCTAATAATCGTAGGGAGGGTCCATGCGACGCATATTGCGCTGCTGGGGAAGGACGTAGGTCGCCTGACGAGGATTCTGGGGCGGAGGCGAGGGCGGATAGTACGGGTCAGGGGGCGCCTGGGTGTGAAGAATGTAGTTCTGGGAGGGCCGCTGGCGGCGGGAAGGCTGACTGGCCAAAACCACCACGAGCAGAAGCAAGGCACCGCCGCCCACCACCACGAGGAGGAAAACGCCTCCCACAGCCCAGAGCAAGACCGTTTGAACTGAGCCTTGGTTCCCTTGATTCGGGAGCGTTACGCCTCGGCCTCCGTTCGGCAGGCCCTGTTGAAGGGTGAGGCGATCAACGGAACGCTGTTGGTCATTGAGTTGGGCGACGACACGGTCGGATTGGTTTCGCTGCTGCTCCAGTTGGTTCTGAAGCTGCTCAGCCATGGATTCCTGCTGCTCAAGCTGCGATCGCAGCTGAGTCGTCAGGGTTTTCTGCTGCTCTAACTGAGCCCGAAGCAATTCATTCTGATTTTGGGCCCAAGGGTCCGGCAGATTCGAAGTCTGAAGTGGAGCGGTCGTTGCAGAAGGCAGGGCAGCCGGCGGGTTCGGAGCAATGCCGTAGGCACCGGGCTGGCCCAGGCCAAAACCACCCTTCAACAGTAGAAGGGCTGAAACACCGGCAATGGCGGTGCCTGCTAGAAATGCCGTCGTCTCGCTCATAGGGCTCCGAATGCTGCACCTGGTAATCCGTGTGCGGTTGGCTCGGTTCTAACACATTCCTAGGGAATGACAAGTCCATACAGCGCCCAATCTTTAGGGCCGTCGCTGGTCCCGGCAATTTGCTCCGTAAGGATAGCATCCTCAGCTCCAATCCCCCACGTATTCTCCATGAGACTTAGATGAAATTTTACGGTAGAAAATTATCTGAAATGACGGAGCACAAAAGCGGAAGCAGGAACGATGGCAAATTGCTCAGTCTAGACGCTGGAGACGTTGCAGCAAGTCGTTAAAGGGCTCCCAATCATCTGATTGATCAATGGCAGCCCAAACCCGTTCGATCTCGGGGCGGACCAGGGAGGTCAGAGGATTATGACGCGCCAGACACTGTTGAATCGTTTCCGGCGTATCGCAGCGCTGGAGAGCAAGGTGATAGCGATCGCGCCAATCGCTCCATCCCTCAGGATTAAAGGGTTCTGAGCCATGGCCGTTGGTCTGAGTCGCAGTCTCCATCGTCGCGGCAGCAGCCGGTTCTTCCGCCGGGGTCTCACCCTTTTCCTCTGAAGTTTCAGAGGGTTTCGGCTCTGGACGAAACAGATCTGCGGGGATTTCGCCCCGGTTCTCCCGCCAGCTCGGCGAGAACTGTCGCCGCAACCGCGCAAAAAACTCGTTGTAGCCCACCTGGGTCTGAGATAACAATTGGATGGTCAATCGCACCAGTTCATCCGCAAATCCCTCCTCCAGAGCCGGATCCTGGGACAGCTCCGTGTCATCAAACCCTAACCGATTCAACATGCGCTGGCGGTAGGTCAGACGAAACCGGGGCTCAAATTCGGCCTCCAGAATGTCTTCCAGGGCTCCCTTGTCCATCACCAGGGCCAAGGGGGTTTGCAGCATTTGCAGATTCAGGTGGCAAATCCCCGGTTGATTGCCGTAGCGATAGCGGTGGTAATAGTCAAAATAGGCGGCGGTGAATTGAGGATCGTAGGTGGGAATGACAGCGTAGGGACCGTAGTCGAAGCTCTCCCCGGTAATGGACATATTGTCCGTATTCAGCACAGCATGGCAAAACCCCACAGAGGTTAACTGGGCCGACAGCTCCGCCACCCGCTGCACCAGCTCGGTGTAGAACAACAAATCCGCATCGGGCTTGCCCTGATGATGGGGGTAATACACCGCAATGACGTGATCCAACAGCGTACGAATCAGATCAGCACGTCCCAAATAGTGCAGCCGCTCGAAGGTGCCAAAGCGAATGTGGGAGCGGTTAAACCGCACCATGACCGACGATCGCGTGGGTGAGGGTTCATCCCCGCGATAGAGCTTTTCTCCGGTTTCCACCAGACTCAAACAGCGGGATGTCCGCACGCCCTGGGCATGGAGTGTTTCCGCAGCGAGTACCTCTCGCACACCGCCCTTGAGGGTGAGTCGTCCGTCCCCCCCTCGGGAATAGGGCGTGGTGCCCGAGCCTTTGGTGCCCAAGTCGTAGAGTTCGCCGTCGATGCCGCGGACTTGGCCGTAGAGGAAGCCGCGCCCGTCGCCCAGACGGGAATTATATTCACCGAATTGGTAGCCGTGATACCGCAGGGCGAGTAGGGGCGATCGCCCCCAAAAGGCACCAAACGCCTCGACAAATTCCTCGTCACTCACTTGGGCAGGGTCAAGACCGACCCGGGGCAGCAGCGCATCATTGCGAAAGCGCAGGATACGCTCAGGAAATTCCGCCGCCGCAACGACATCAAAATAGTCCTCCCCCAGGGATTCAAGCGCAGGCTCATAGTTGAGCAGCAGCAGGGGATTTTGCGTTGAAAGCTGCATTCAGAACAGGTCCATTCAGAGTTGGGGACGGCATTGCAGCCGCTACGAATTTTTGACCCGGCGAACGCTCAGAATATCGCTCATCTGTTTGAGCTGATTAAACACCTGGTGCATCTGATCAAAGTGACAGACATCAATACACATATCAATCACGGCGGGCTTATTCACCGAGGTTGTGACGCGGGCATTGCTGACGTTGATGTGATGATCGCTCAGGCGCACTAGGATATCGCGCATCAAACCAATGCGATCGATCGCCTCCACCTGAATCGGCACCGGATAGGTCGGCGGATGATTGCTATTGAACTCGCTGCTATTCCAGCGCACCGGGATCAGCCGGTTGCTCAGGGCATCATCACCTGTGCTTTCTGACAGCTTGCGCACCTGGGGACAGCCCTGACGATGAATCTTGATCCCCTGTCCGCCCAAGGACACCACACCAAGAATGTTCTGACCCGGCAGGGGATGACAGCATTTGGCCAAACTGTGGACCAGTCCTTCAACACCCAAAATCGGAGCGGCATCAGCAATGTCATTCTTGACCGGATTACTGGTGGCCAGCGCCTCAATCACTTCTTCGTTCGTCTGAACCTTGAGTTCTGGCTGCTCCCGGGTGGCCTCATTGATGCGGTTAACGATCAGGTTAAGCGTGATGCCGCCATGGCCCAGCCCCGCAAGGAGATCATCCACCGTCAGATAGTTGCAGCGCTCTGCCACCTGCTGCATGGGGTCTGACTTGAGCAAGGCCTCAAAGCCCTTCTTGCCCAGCTCCCGCTCCAACATCTCCCGTCCGCGAATCAGATTTTCTTCCCGATGGGACTTCTTATACCAGTTGCGGATACGGTTCTTGGCGCCGGAACTCACCACGAAGTTCATCCAGTCCATGCTGGGATGAGCATGATTCGCTGTGATGATTTCGACAATGTCGCCATTTTCCAGCGGGGAGTCTAGGGTCACCAAGCGTCCATTGATTTTGGCCCCAGCACAGTGGTTCCCCACTTCTGAGTGGATGCGATAGGCAAAGTCCACCGGGGTTGCACCCTGGGACAGCGGCACCAGATCCCCCTGGGGAGTGAAGACGTAGACATCCTCGTCAAACAGATTATTTTTGACGCTCTCCAGGTACTCCTCAGCATCCTTGAGATCACTCTGCCATTCCAGCAGTTGCCGCAGCCAGGTGAACTTTTCATCATCGGCGTTCATGTTGGCTTCGGAGCCGCCGGTTTCCTTATATTTCCAGTGGGCGGCAATGCCGTATTCCGCCACATGGTGCATCTCCACCGTACGGATCTGTACCTCCAAAGGCCGCTTGGACAGACCAATGACCGAGGTATGGAGCGACTGATATCGGTTGGGCTTGGGCAAGCCAATGTAGTCCTTAAAACGGCCCGGAATGGGACGGAAAATATCATGGACAATGGCCAACGTCCGATAGCATTCCTCGTTGGTATTGACGATGATGCGCAGGGCGGCAATGTCGTAGATTTCGTGGAATTCCTTTTGCTGCCGTTGCATCTTGTTGTGGATGCTGAACAGATGCTTGGGTCGGCCGCTAATGTCTGCAACGGTGACGCCAGCGGCGGCGAGGCGCTCGCACAGTCGATCAATGCTGGCCTGCAATTGCTCTTCACGAGCCGTCCGCTTTTCAGCCACAAAGGACTGGATCTCTCGATAGGACTCCGACTCCAAATATTTGAACGACAGGTCCTCCAGCTCCCACTTCAACCGACCCATGCCCAAACGATTGGCCAGGGGGGCAAAAATATCACGGGTCTCCTGGGCCTTGAGCCGACGCTTGTCATCGGGCATATGCTCCAGCGTCCGCATGTTGTGCAGTCGGTCCGCCAGCTTGACCAAGATGACGCGAATATCCTGGGCCATTGCCAGGAACATCCGGCGGAAGTTCTCCGCTTGCTGCTCAGTCTTGCTAGAAAAGTTGAATTTGGAGAGCTTTGTGACCCCGTCCACCAAGTGGCGAACCTCGGCCCCAAATTGCGCTTCGATTTCCTCGGACGAGACCTCTGTGTCCTCGACCACGTCATGGAGAAACCCTGCTGCAATCACAGCTTCGCTGCCACCGAGGTCCCTCAGGATGCCCGCAACGGCGACGGGGTGGGCGATATAGGGCTCACCGGACTTGCGGAACTGCCCCTCATGCAGGCGATAGGCAAACTGAAAGGCTTTGCACAGAAGCTCACTGGAGCCCTGCAGCTCCCCTTCGGCTTGCTGATGTTCCTCACAGATGCCTTCACCATGGTGAAGCAGACAACTCTGTAGCCAGTCTGGAACCTCGATCTGGTACTGATCGAGGGGCAACGGAGGTGACTGTTCAGTGACAAGAGTCGCAGAAGCGATCGGGGCTGTAGCAACGTTCATAGAGGCTCAAGGTCCAGGGAAAAGGACAGAAAGAAATCCAGTAAGCGAGAAAACTTAATGAAGCGTGTAGCACCCACCCTAAGAAAGCTGTACTTCTAGAATGACCCGTTCGAGCAGAAAATGCGATGGGAGGAGACTCGGAATTTCAAAGTAACTTGAATTACTGAGTTCCTCCGTTTCAACCCCTATGCTTCAAACCCTAGACGATTCAGAGATAAACCGGAATAAACCGGGTGATATCCCATGGTGGGATACTCTTTCAGCCTGGACGATTGCCTCACCGAATCCGGGCCTTAGAAAAGATTCGTCAGAGTATAAAAGGAGAAGACACAATATCAGCGACTTTTCCTTGAGGTTAGTAACTTTTTTTTGCTCAAGGATTCATGGATTCCTTGCTGGTTGGCTCAATGATACCGAAAAACATTACCTTTTCTTAACATTTGCTTAAGGAAGTGCCAGCAGTTTCTCTTCGACCTCATCCTATGGACACCTTTCATTTCCCTGACGATTACACCCAAGTCTTGCAGGATTTTGACCGCCAGGTCGCCGCCCTGGAGCAGTCCTGCCAGGAGAATGGGGCATCCAGCAGCACCGCCAATCTCATCGTCCAAGGGCAGTCGCTTCAGACCTATTTTGTGCAACGGATTCAGGGGCTCAGCATCGACAGGCTGCCCCAAGAGCAGCGATCGCGCTTCCAATCTGCCCTGACGGAAATGTATCGGCTGCTGCGCCTGTTGCAAACGGACCTCCTGTTTTGGCGCAGTGCCCGCCAGTCCGGCACCAGCACAACGAGGCAGCAACAATTGTGCGATCGCCTCCACAGCCTGCGGGGCTACTGTGCCGCGCTGCTGCAAACCTCGTAGTTTCAACGGTTCGCCCTCACCGTTTGCCCTCGCCGTTTGCCCTCGCCGTTCGCCAGCCTATCCCCCACGAACACCCAGGAAATCAAAAAAATTCGCCAAAAAATTGTGCTGGCAGAATCAAGCGATGTTAAATTGCTACATAAATTTATTGCGACTGTTCACCAGAACACCTGCTATCTTCACTGGCAATGTTGCAGTGAGTCACTGTCCGGCCCCTATCCCCCTATTGGTGAATCGCTGTGTACTCCCCGAAAGATCGCAAGACACTCCTAACGGAGACCTGCCTAACCAATGGGCTAACGGCATATTATTGCTCCACCAGTAAGGGGATCTGGATCCCTGCGAAGGAATACAAAGCCTGGCTAGAGACCCAAAATCTCCAGGAGCCCGATCCCGATCGTCTCCCCGATGAAGTAGACGTGACCTTCATCCAACCGCTATTCGATGCCAAGGCCGCACTCTGCCCGGAGGACGGCAGCTATCTATCCCGGGCCAAGGTGGGTTACAAGCCAGCGTTTTATATCGAGCGATGCACCTGCTGCGATGGCATTTGGCTAGACCATGGGGAATGGAGCATTTTGGAGAAGCTGGGATTTCACACAGCTATCTACACCTTATTTTCGCCAGAATGGCAGACGCGGGTTCGCAAGAAAGAACTCTTGGATCAAGAACGTCAGGCAACGGTAGAGAAGCTAGGCCCGGACCTCGCTCGCAAAGTATTTGCCCTAGCGGCAGAATTAGAAAAGAATCCCAATGGTGATTTTGGTGTCGCCTATTTGATGCGCCGATTTGAAAATGTTCGCGGTGAAACACGACGCGATCGCATCTTCTAAACCAAGGATTAGCGTCAAAACTCAGCCAGGCGGACATCCAACCGCTTCCAATACAGCGCCGTCACCATTCAGGCAATTTAGCCATTGACCAGAGAATTTTCACCGTTGTTCCTCGGAGGGGAAATGCGGGAAATTTCTCAGGGAAAGTTTATGGGTCCCTACGGTGACTCCCTGTATATCTGACCTATTTTTAATACGAGTCAGATTTAATTGTGCATTGAAGACAGCGGGCATAAATTTGGTTCGAACATCCTCAAATCATCGAACAAATTTTCCCGGTGGAAATACTCGGTCCCCAAAAGAATCAATTGTGGCAGCAAAACCACCGAAGGATTGCTCCAATTTTCCTCATCGAAATTACGGAGAGATACCGGCTCATGCACTCGGCAATTACGCAACAGGCTAGCTAATCCAAACGGAGCAAGCCATTGAGCACAATCAATCCGGCAGACGGAGACCTAGAGTAGATAAGGTTTTCGCTATTTTTCATTTTCCGCAATTTCCTACTAAGAATTACAGAATTAACGCATCTAAGAAATATCAATTAAATCCGTGTTTTGCCCTGTATGGAAAACATTTTAGATTGGCCATACTAGTTACACCGGGCATAGATATTCGACCTGATAAGTCGTCTTATTTTTCCTTCTTTTGAGTCTTCCAGGTGTAAAGATTATGGCGTCTACGATGTCGATTGCATTTATCGATTCCTCCGTTGAGGCATATTCCTTGCTGATGGCGGGAATCAAGCCAGGGATTCGGGTCCATATCTTGGATGGCAATCGCAATGGCATTGAAACCATTACTCAAATCCTGAGGCAGCAGGCGACACCGCACAGACTTCAAGACGTCCATATCATTGCCCACGGTTCTCCGGGTTGCCTCCGCCTCGGCAACACCGAACTGAGCCTAGATACCCTAGAGCAATACCGCACGGAACTCGCAGACTGGTCCTGTGAATCGCTGTTGCTCTACGGCTGCGAAGTGGCTGCAGGAGACGCAGGCGCTGAATTTGTTGAGAAGCTACACCAAGCAACCCAGGCCGAAATTTCTGCTTCTACCACGCTGGTCGGTCAGGCACTGCGGGGGGGCAACTGGGAGCTGGATGTTTCGACGGAAGTCCAGCATCCAGAGTTAGCGTTGCGGGATGCAACGCTGGCCAACTATCCCTACACCTTGCCAGGCCCCGTGGCACCGGATGCTAGTACATCCAGTACATTTAACGCCGTTGACTTTCAATTCTCCGCCGTAACCCTTAGCCATCCATCGGGTAACAATAGCGACTTGGGTACGCAGGGAACAGTAGCATTTTATGCCGGTGTTGCCCAATATCAAGGCACAGACATCGACATGACGATTACGATCGTCTCCACCACAGACCCGGGCAAAGCTCAGTTCACCATTGATAGCGATGATGCGAAATTCCAATTCTCTGGTAGCGCCGTTTCTGGCTCGACAGTCACGCAGCTAAAATTCGAGTTTTGGGAAAAGGATACTGCGAACCCAGCTACCACCCCGATCGAAGTCCCCGTTAGTTTTACGATTAAAGACCTCGATAAGCTCAGTAGCAGTCCCTCCGGGCAAGTGTCTGTACTGCGTAGCGAGGTTTCGACCTATGGTATCAACGAGCCCACGAAGCTGATTCCGCCAGCAGATAGCACAGCCTCCAATCTAGTTTTCACGTCCACTGCGGACAATCCAGATCAGCAAGATTCAGAGTTTGCGCTTCAGGTTAACTATGAATCAAAGAGTTCCATCAATATCGAACTGACCGCAGAATTTGGCAATTCTGGTTTTATTTTTGACGGCGATCGCGACTTTAATTTCTCCAATCTGATTACCGTTGGGGGCGACCAATTCACAACTCCCGAAGGCACCATCCTCAATGTTCCTGCAACAGGCGTCCTCTCCAATGATTTTGACCCAGACGGAGATACGCTAACCGTCGCAGAAGTCAATGGCGATCCCACCGCAGTGGGCAACCAGATTACGCTGCCCTCCGGTGCACTGCTGACCGTCAACAGCGATGGCTCCTATAGCTATGACCCCAACGGCCAATTCGACAACCTGAATGATGGAGAAACGGATACGGATGAATTCATCTACACTGTTTCCGATGGACGGGGTGGCACTGACGATGCCACCGTTACGGTCACGATCACAGGGGTCACCAACGCACCACCTGCCATCGATTTAAATACGGCACTCACCGACAACGGGCACAGTACCTCGACATCTGGTAACGTCGTCAATATTGCAGATGCAACAACTGCGACCGGAACCGATGCAGATGGTAACGACATTGAGACCCTCACCATCACGGTGGGTGGTCTTCAAGACGGGAGCGACGAGAAGCTTGTCATCGCGGGCAGCACGCCCTTCCCTCTGAATGCGAACCAGCCCAACCAATCCTCAAACGGTTTCGACTTTTCCTACGACAGCAGCACTGGCACCGTCAGCATCAGCAAAACGGGTGGCGGCGACTTGACCCAAGCAGAAGTTGATGGGCTGCTGCGAGGGTTGACCTATCAGAATGATGCGGGAACACCGACCCAGGGCGATCGCACCTTCACCATCATTGCCAACGATGGCGTTAACAACAGTGCTCCAGCAGTCAGCACTGTCTCCGTCGTAGGTGCTCTCCCCAATCTAGAGGAAACGTTCCCAGAAGACTCTCCCCAGCAAAGCATCACGATTCTGGGACCCACTGACTCAGGCTCCGTCACCATTCCCACAGGTCCGAACAACGGCAATGCGACGGTCAGTGGTGACGGCAAGTCAATCCTCTATACCCCCACGGCAGACTTCAGCGGCATCGATACCCTGACCTACCAAGTCGGTTCCGACACCGCTGAACTAAAGCTGCTGGTGACCCCCGTTGCTGACGCACCCACTGCAACAGCAAACAACGGCGAAGGCACTCAAAATCAACCCATCCCTGTCACCTTAGGGGGGACAGCATCATCCGACACCGATGGCTCCGAAACCCTCAGCTTTCAAATTCCAGGGGGGGTTCCAGTCGGAACACAGTTTACCGACGGAACCAACAATGTGGGTACGAACGAAGGCGGTGGCGTCTGGAGCTTTACTCCGGCAGAACTCAACAATCTGATGTTCGTGCCTCCCAGTGGCTTCATTGGGCCGATCAACCTCAACTTCAATGCCATCAGTACTGATGTCGCAGATCTGACTGGCGACGGAGACACAGATGATGCCAACGAGATTAATACCAACACGGTGCCGGCACCGTTTACGATTCAAGTAAACCAAGACAGTGACGGTGACGGCACACCAGATAAGGATGAGCCACCCGTCGTGGACCTGAATGGGACAGGTGATTCGGGTCTCGATCATGGTGCAACCTTTGTTGCTGCCAGCGGAGTCGCAACGCGTCCCGCCATTGCCTTAGCAGATACTGACGCCAGCGCATCCGACCCAACCACCGATGTGAATGGCCCAGATATCGAGTCGTTGACACTCAACATCACGGGATTGATTGCAGCTGATCCTGAGGTTCTGAAGGTCGGTGATACCAGCATTCAGCTAACGAGCGATGCCACTTTTAACAGTGTTCCAGTTACAGGCGCATCCACTGACTTCACTGTTCAGGTTTCTAACGCTGGAGCAACGGTCACAATCACCAAGCAGGGTGGCGGCAAGGTATCCGATGCTGACGCAACCGCTTTACTGAAGAGTCTGGGCTATCGCAATGATGCTCCGCAGCCGACCCTGGGCGATCGCACCTTTGCAATCACAGCCAATGACGGCGCCAATACAAGCGCAGTGGCCACCAGCAGCATCGACATCAGCGCAGACCTAAGCAACAACGCCGTCACCCTCGACGAAGATGACCTGCCACAGAGCATCAACGTGCGATCGGACGACACGCTGCAAGGGCCAATCAGCAGCATCAGCAGTGATCTCAATGGTCAACCCGGTGCAGGCACCATTGCGATTAATGGTGACAACATCAACTACACCCCCGCAGCCAACTTCAGCGGCGTCGAGACCATTACCTACCAAGTTGGCTCTGAGACCGCAGAGCTAAAGGTGACGGTGCGCCCTGTTGCCGAGACACCTGCGACGGCTACTAGCAACGCCGCTGGCATTCAGGATGCTCCGATTGCCCTAACGGGAGTGAGCGGCTCCGCTCTGGCAGATACAGATGGTTCGGAAACATTGACCTACACCATTACCGGTGTTCCTGCTGGTTTCACCTTCCAAAATGGCAGTGGCGGGACAGTCGGCACTCCCCCCGCAACGGCAGGCGACCCATGGACATTTACACCCACCCAGGTCAATGATCTTCAGCTCATTCCTCCTACTGGATTCACGGGCACCGTCAATCTTAGCCTTCAGGGCACGAGCACTGACACCGCCGACTTAGATGGCGACGGCAACACCACGGATACCGGTGAAACGGTTACCGCGCAGTCCGTACCGCAACCCTTTAGCGTCACGTTCCAAACGGATACTGACGGTGATGGCGTACCGGACGTCACTGATCTGGATGATGACAACGACGGCATCCTCGACACCGTTGAGCAAAATGGCGATCCCAATCGCGACACCGACGGCGACAACATCATCGACTCGCTGGATCTCGATGCAGATGGCGATGGCATTACGGACCTGCGTGAGAGTGGCTTGAGCCCAACGGAAATCAATACGCTAGACCCGAACGGTGACGGCAGAATCGACCTCGTCCCCAATGGCTCCGGCGGCAATAACTTCGGCAGCAATGGCTTGGCTGACGGCGTTGAACTCGCCACCAATCCTAATCTGGTGGACTACAACAACGACGGAACAGCAGACAGCCCCGCCGACACCGATGGCGACGGCGTTCCCGATTTCCAGGATTTGGACTCGGACAACGATGGCATCAACGATGTCGTGGAAGCCGGTGGCACCGATCTGGATGGTAATGGCTTGGTTGATGGTGGGACAACCGATAGCGATGGCGATGGTCTCGCCGATGTTGTAGACCCCAGCGGTGGTGGCGGTGGTTCAGCACTGCCCGTGCCGGACTTCGACAATGACGGCGTAGAAGATTTCCGCGATTTGGATTCGGACAACGATGGTTTGTCGGACCTAGTGGAAGGTGGGTTGGATCCGGCGATCGCCGACAAAAACAGCGACGGCGTTGTAGACGGCCCCGACAACGACAGCGACGGCATCCAAAATCCAGCAGACGGAACACCCAATACCTTCGGCGACAGCAACGGTCCCGGTAGCCCCGGCGCAACCAATAACCCGCTGCCCAATGCCAACGGCTCCGGCAATCCGGACTATCTCAACCTCGATAGCGACGGCGACGGTGACCCCGATCGCAACGAAGCAGGCTTGCCCACAGGTCCCGGCACCCCCGATGCGGATGGTGATGGCAAGATCGACACCCCCACCGACAGTGACGGCGACGGTATTGCCGATACGGTGGATACGATGCCCGGCCCCTTTGGCGGCATTGAGTCTGCCATCGACACCGACGGCGACGGCGTCCCCGACACCGAAGACCTCGACGATGACAACGATGGTATCACCGACACGGATGAGCTAGGCAACAACCCCACCCGCGACACCGACGGCGACGGCATCATCGATTCCCTCGATCTCGATGCTGATAATGACGGCATCACCGATCTCCGCGAAAGTGGCCTGAGCAAGACAGAAATTGCTAGCCTCGACAGCAACGGCGATGGCCGCATTGACCTGATCCCGAATGGTGCGGGTGGCAACAACTTCGGTAGCAATGGCTTGGCCGATGCGGTGGAAACCACACCGGGTTCGAATCAGGTTGACTACGACAATGATGGTCAGGTAGACCAGCCCGTCGATACCGACGGTGACGGCAAGGCCGACTTCCAGGACTTAGACTCCGACAATGACGGCCTCAATGATGTTGTCGAAGCGGGTGGAACCGACCTGAATGGTGATGGACTGATTGATGGCAACACAACTGACAGCGACAATGATGGTCTGGCAGATAGCGTTGACCCAACCAGCGGTGGGGCAGCCAATGGCTCTCCCCTGCCCGTACCTGACAGCGACAGCGATGGTCGCGATGACTTCCGCGATTTGGATTCGGATAACGATGGTTTATCTGATCTCTCGGAAGGCGGGCTCGATCCTGCGGTTGTAGATCCCGACGGAAATGGCGTTGTCGATGGACCCGACCAGGACGGTGATGGCATTCCTGATTTGGTGGACGCAACCCCCAGCAATTTTGGTGACGGTGATGGTCCTGCGAGCGATGCTGTCCCCGATGCGAACAGCGATGGAACACCGGACTACCGCACCCCCAATAGCGATGGTGACGGAACCCCCGATCGCATCGAAGCAGGTCTGCCCACGGGTCCTGGCACCCCTGATACTAACGGTGACGGCATCATCGATAACCCTGCCGATAGCGACGGCGACGGTATCCCCGACTCCGTCGATACCCAGCCCGGTCCCTTCGGCGGTATCGCGTCTCCGGTGGACACCGACGGCGACGGTATCCCTGATGTGCAGGACTTGGACGATGACAACGATGGCATCACCGATGCTGACGAACTCCAAGGCAACCCAACCCGCGATACCGATGGCGACGGCATCATCGACTCGCTCGACTTAGACGCGGATGGTGACGGCATCACCGACCTGCGCGAGAGCGGTTTAACCACCGCTGAGATTGCCACACTGGACAGCAATGGCGACGGCAGAATCGACAGCAATCTCCCCTTCGGCAGCAATGGTTTGGCCGATGGCGTTGAGACAACGGCTGGTTCAGGCGCGGTGGATTACAACAATGACGGTAGCCCCGATCAACCCACTGACACCGACGGCGATGGCATTGCTGACTTCCAGGATTTGGACTCGGACAATGACGGCATTAACGACGTGATTGAAGCAGGCGGCATCGACAACAATGGCGACGGCTTGATTGATGGCCATACAACCGACAGTGATGGTGATGGCCTCGCTGATGTCATCGATCCTAGCAATGACAGCAATGGCGGTAGCCCCACCGGAGCCTCACCCCTCGCGGTTCCCGATAGCGACAATGACGGGCGGGCTGACTTCCGTGATTTAGATTCGGATAATGATGGTCTCTCTGACCTGTCGGAAAGCGGGCTGGACCCGGCAGTGGTCGATCAAAATGGCGACGGCGTGGTCGATGGTCCCGACAGCGATGGCGACGGTATTCAGGATCCGGTGGACGCCACCCCCAATGCCTTTGGCGATGGCGATGGTCCGACAAACAGCAGCATCCCCGATGCCAATGGCGACGGCACCCCCGACTACCGCACCCCCGATAGCGACGGTGACGGCACCCCCGATCGCATCGAAGCTGGTCTTCCCACAGGACCCGGCACCCCCGACACCAATGGCGACGGCATCATCGACGACCCCACTGACAACGACGGTGACGGCATCCCCGATACGGTGGATGACCAACCCAGTCTCTTCGGCGGCGCCGAAATTCCTCCGGTTACCAACCTCTCCGGTGGTGGCGGTGGTGACGTCATTACAGGCGGCGCTGGTCAAGACGTGATTAATGGCTTGAGCGACGAAGACATTCTCGACGGCGGCGGCGGCGATGACATCGTTAACGGCGGCAGCGAGCAGGATCAGGTCTTGGGCGGCGACGGCAACGACATCAACAATGGCGGCAGCGGCAATGACCAAATTTCCGGTGGCAATGGCAATGACCTTGTCAGTGGCGGCAGCGGCAACGACCAAATCAATGGTGATGCCGGAAATGATCTACTCAACGGCGGCAGCGGTGCCGACATCATCGACGGGGGTGATGGCCAGGATATTCTAATCGGTAGCAGCGGCGATGACGTGCTCTTGGGCCGCAACGAATATGACATTCTCCAGGGCAATCGAGGCGACGACGTGCTTGTGGGTGGCGGTGGCGGTGACGCGCTGCTGGGCGGCCAAGGCCGGGACACATTCCGCTACGATGCGATTAGTGACTTTGGCGACACTATCATGGACTTTGAGATTGTCCAGGATGTCATTGATCTGAGCGCCATCTATGGCGGCAATGGTGCCCTGGGAAGCACGGTACAGGCCATGCAAATGGGTTCACATACAGTCCTGACCGACGGTAGTCAGCAAATCGCGCTATTGCTCAACGTCAATGCCTCTACGATTGGACAACAGCACTTCCAGTTCTAAATTGATAACCCAGTTCTAGATTGAGAACAGGGTCTGCGATCGCCCCCCTCTAAACGGCCATAGCATCCCTCCAAAAGAAAGCCTCCCGATTGCTCGGGAGGCTTTCTTGCGTTGGGTGGGGACAAGCAATCCCATAACGATGACCAACCCATAGGGATTACAAAGAATCTGGTTTGCATCCAATGCTCGCAAAGGGTCGGGAATGCCAACCCCTACGATGGAAAACGCTGACCCTGGTACTGCGGGTTGGTCCTTAGTTGTGGATCCATCATGCCGCTGGCTTATGCCTGGGATACCGCGACGGATTCCGCCAGCTTGGCAAGGGCAATGACGCGATCGCCCCCCTCCAAATCATCCACCATCCGGCGAGCCCGCTCCATGCCATCCTGCTCCGACCAAAGCACGGCCAAGCGCAACATCATGGCCTGACGTTCCGACGAAGGAGGCAATTGCTGCACGGTCTGGGCCAGATGCTCTAGCATCGTCGTCGTCTCAGCGACTGTTTCACCGTAGGTGCGGTGCAGTTGGTGCTCCAATCCAGTCAGCATCAAACGCTGCCGCAAAGCCTCATCTCCAATCTGAGCAAGGCCCTGCTGCTGAACTGTCCAGGTGCCCCCTAAAGCAGAAAAATCATAGAACACACTCTCCAGCAGATCCGTCCGATACTCATCAAATTCCGACTCTGTTTGCACCAACGCCACAGCTTGCGATAAATATTTCAGGGACAACTCAGGTTCACCGTTTCGATCCCAGGCTGCGGCCAAATGGCTGAGCACATCCACCCGCTCGTATCGATCGGGTAATCGCTCCAGGAGACCTTCTACGGCCCTAAGCTGCGCGGCATCTGGCAAGGTCTCGGCACCGAGTAGCGCCCAAACCTTCTCCGTCAGCACCTCTTTCTCAGTCACCTCATCCGTGGCCAACATCTCGGCGCTGTCCTCAAAGCTTTGGGTGAATGCTTCTAGCGTGGGATCGAGGGCGATCGCCTCTGCCAACCACCGTTCCGCCGCCGAGCGATCGCCCTGGGCCAGCTTTCCGGCTCCAATGGTCATCAACACCCACCCCTTCTCAGGAGAGTCCACCAATTGCGCCGCATAGATCCCTGCCCGAGCCATCTGCTGCTCTGCTTGGCGTAACTGCTGCTCTGCCAGGTAAGCATTGGAAACCGCAGCATGGGCCACCGCAAGATTGATGATTTTATCCGCCCCCTCCGGCATGTGTTCAATGAGGGCGATCGCTTCCGTTGGATAGCCTCGACTGGCCATTTCCCCAGCAATCTGACTGGGCATAAACCGAGAAAAATCCATGCCAAAGTGCTCTTCGACGTGGCTGGCAGAAGCAGGGATTTGATGGTCTGCCAAAAAGTTGAGCGCGGCATCGTACAGTTGCGACTGCACCATAATGCGAGCAATGCTTAAACCATGGAGATAACGATCCTTCGAAGAGTCGATCGCCGCCAGCTTGGTCAGGGCTCTCTCAAAATCCACTTCACGCAAATGCTGTCCATTCAGCAAAGCGGACTCTAGCACTGTTGTTTGTGCATAAAACTGCTGGACCTGGCCCCACTGTTCCTGGATCATGGCTCTCTCATCTTTCGATTCTTCCTCATGGTCCAACGCGCCATGGGCGATCAACGTTTCCGAAACAGCTTCCGAAACAGCTTCGAGAGACATCTCGATGTCCTCTCGAATCTCGCGATCGCGAATGCTTGCCGCCAGTTTTTTTGCCTGTGACCCTTGCTGGGTGTTGGCATACCAGTGGGCCAGGTTTGCGATCGCTCTGTCGGTAACAGGAGTACGAGCACCGAGGTTCAGGCTCAGCTCACGCGCTTCATCCCTGAGGCGTCGTCCCTCTTCAGAAATCAATGGTCCTGCTTCTAACGAGCTTTCCAACGAGCTTTCCAACGAGCTTTCCAACGAGCTCTGTATCTTAGTGATGGGTCTCGCAGGAATGGTCTCAGACGAGGACACCGCCAACGGCTGTTCAAAACAGTCATGGGCCTCAGCAAACTGCTGCAATAAAACAAGTTTCCTAGCCGGGTCTGCGATGTCATGGGTTAGCTGCTCCCCATACTGCAACAGGAGGCGAGCCGAGGGAATTTCAAAACGTTTGTAGCTCCAGGACAGTGCCAGCACAGCCTCCGCTTTGTCCGCAGGCTCTTCGAGCCGCTCCGCCTGTGCCAAGGCCTCCTGCAATAGGGCTCGACTTTCAGCCGTCAGGCTAACGCTACAGGGCTGTTGGGGCTGGGGCAGCCTCTCAGGTATGGCAAAGGCCTGGATCATCGAGAGATCTTCAGGAACAGCGGAGATCAGAGCGGGGGCGGGACAGGCTTGGGATTGGGGCGCGATCGCCAAAGCCCCTAAGCCCAACAGCCCGAGAGAGTACAGCAGCTTTTTCATGACAAGAGAGCAGGGAAAGAGAGAAAAACAGAGTCACCTCTTGTTTGAAACAGGGATGTTACTCCCAATTACGAAGTTTCTACCGGATGCTTAGGCAATCTCTGGAGAATAAAATACTTGTCCGGGCAGGTTTGGCGGAGGAGCGAACGGTTTACCTCAACCGACTCAGGCCAAACAGGCCAAGCCAGTCCCGACCCCAGGGGATGCTTCTTTCCGGACATAGCCTTCAAACGCTCTCCTCCCAGAAAATCATTCCAATCATAGCCATGGCAATCATCCCAGCAGTGGCTCCCCATGCTAAGAAATTCTCAGCTAAACCCAAATTCTCAGCGAGACCTCAGATTCTCTGGGCCTCAATCTCATCTGCGCCCTGCACCATAGCTCGTAGTGAGCCCCCTAGGACGCAACTCCCTCTTTCTTACCCCTCCCAAGCGAGCCATGACCTTCTGCCCTTCTCCCAACACAGAAATGCCTTTGGATACGGCCCGTTGGAACAGCATCAGCGCCCCATCCAGGCAAACCCTAGCAACCCTTAGCCTCCCCGTGGCACTCGTGCTAGCACTGATCGGCTTGCAGCAAAGTTTGGATATTAACCTCTTTTCCCCAGAAGGATTTCAGACCGCAGCGGCAAAGTTTGGGGCTTGGGGACCTGTGTTGTATGTCGGACTGCTGGCAATTTCGGTGGTGGTTAGTCAGATACCAGGAGCACCGTTGGCGATCGCAGCCGGAGCTGTCTGGGGACCTCTCAACGCGGGAATCTACAGTATTCTGGGAGGCTTTCTGGGCGCACTGATTGCCTACACCCTGGGCAAAATGTTCGGACAGCCACTGCTCAAACTGCTGACCGGAAAAACGATTCAGTTCTCCAAAGAGCGCGGCGAAACCTATCTGGGTGGGTTGATTTTTCTGATGCGCTTGGTGCCGGTATTCTCATTTGACCTGATCAGCTACGGCGCAGGCATCACGGGCCTATCGTTACCGGTGTATGCCAGTGCAACCCTGCTGGGCATGATTCCGTCAACTTTTCTGTTGACCTATTTGGGCGGGGCTTTTCACCTGGGCACAGCTGGAACCGTGGCCATCGTCGCCCTTTTCGTTGCAGGCTTGGTCATCTTGCCCTGGGGCATCAAGCGTCACCATTGGTTTAACCTCCAGGATGTCATCCAAGTCAGCTGAGCAAGCCAACGCATCAAGACATCAAAAAAGCATCAAGGCATCAAAAAAGCATCAAGGCATAAAAGTGTAAGGGCTGAGTCGGATCACTGCAAAAGCTGCTTGAAATCTTGCAGCGCTTGGATGTAGCGATCGCCAGCCACATCAACAAAATTGTTGTGCCCCGCTCCTTCTAACGGGAAAAATTGCTTGGGCGATCGCACCGCCTCATACAGTCGCTCCCCGTGCCAAAACGGAATCACCTCATCTGCGACACCATGCATGATCAACACGGGCGCAGTCACGCGATCAATCCGGGCCAAATTCGGAAATTTATCAAAGGGCAGAATTTTTGCCCGGGTCACCACCCGAAACGTGCTGACAAAAGAACTTTCAATGATCAATCCACCCACCGGCTGCTGCGCCGCTAAGTAAACGCTGGGGCCACCGCCCACGGAACGACCGTAGACAATGATGTTTTCCGGGGCGATTTTGCGATCGCTCGTTAGATAACGATAGGCCGCTTCAATATCCTGATAAGCGCGCTTCTCGGATGGGCGCTTGCCATCGCTCAATCCATAGCCGCGATAATCGTAGGCCAACACCGAGAACCCCGCCGATTGAATCTTCTCAGCCAGCGGACGGGCCCAGCCGAGATCTTCACCATTGCCGTGGCTGTAGAGAACAACGTAGGGACTGGAAGGATTGGGATAGTACATCGCGGCGATCGCCTCAGAAGCAGCGGCATCCGTCGATGCATCCCCAAGCCCAGCCAAAACTGGAATTTTGAAGACGTCCGGGTCTCCCACATAGGAGACCGAAGGAGGCATAAAGATTTGTCGTTCCGACAGAAAAAGACCGTAGGCACACAGCGTGCCGTAGGCAACCAGAAGCAACCGTAGCGCGCGCCACCAAGACCATTCACCGACAAAGCGACTCACCACAGATTTCCCTCGTTCTTCCTGACAATCCAATCATTATCCCTGTTGGCCCTCGGTCCAACCGATCGGCCTGTGCCATGGAGTAACGATCAACTTACGCCCCACGCCGGTTCCATCAAAGTCTGGTTTGATGACCAGCAAGTTCTCAATCAAGAGGGATTAACCTTCCGCAGTACAGAGTCTCTGAAGTTGGATGGTCTCTTTTTCTCGTCCTTCTTTGGTGGCTCCAGCGCAAGCGATGCAACACCGAAAGATGTCTATAGGGCACCTCGAAAAATAGAGATGAGGAATGCTCGAATCTCATCTGAGACCGTACCAGAAGTGAAAAGGCATCTGCGAAGAGAATGCAGTGCCAACACCAGATAGGGTTCATCCCGATTTTTGGGTAAGTCCCGCACCTCGATGAGGTTTGCTGTCTAAGCAGCCAGCTTTTTCGACTCCCACATTACCAATCGCTTGAGGTTGTAGGTCAGATTCTTCAATCCCAGATTTGCTTTGGCCCTCTCCAGCCCAATGGAACGCAATAGCTTGCCTCCCATCTCATTGACCATGCAGCCGAAAACATGCTCGACTTTGGCCCGGGTGCGAGACCGGGTGCGGTTTTTCTGCTTCTGACGTCCCGTCAGCGGATGATTGCGATAACCTCGCTCATGGATATGACTGGTAAAGCCCATCAGCTCCAACACCGTCTCGATGGGCTCTGAGCGATAGGCACTATCTGCCCAGACCTTGCTACTGGAATTATTGCCATCGAGCACCTCCCCCAACATCTGCGAATCATGCACGGATGCGTCAGTGACCGCATAGCGACGGATGAATCCATGCCTCACATCCCGACAGATGTGGTCCTTGTAGCCGTAGTAGGAGATGTTGTTCTTCTTCGTCCAGCGCGCATCGGTATCTTTCTGACGCTGCTTATTCGGTTGCCTTTCCCATTCCTTGGGTGATTCACCCGCCTTGATTTGCTCATTCTCTTCTTTGCTGTTGTGCTGCTTTGGCACCGGTATCAGCGTCGCATCGATGATTTGTCCTCCTCTCGCTTTGTATCCTTCCTGTTGTAGATACTCCTCTAACTCTTGGAACAGCTGCTCTATTAACCCTCGCTTCGTCAGTTCCTCCCGAAATAGCCACACCGTTGTTCCATCGGGCACCACGTCTTCCAACCCTAAACCCAGAAACCTCATGAACGAGAGACGATCATTCACTTGGTATTCCAATTCTTCGTCACTGATGTTGTACAGCTTCTGCAACACCAACAGCTTGAACATCAGCACCGCGTCTATGGGCTTTCGTCCCGCATTGCTCTTGCGTTCCTTCTGGTGAACTTTATCCAACGTCTCTCGGAAACTTTCCCAGGGCACCATCTCGGCCAAACGCGGTAGCAGGCTCTTCTTCTCGGCCAGTTTCTCATGCCGAGTTTCCTCATCCCACAATCCCCGTTGACCCATCACTTCTGCATTGAATTCTTTCTCTAGGATCTCACATTGAGATCATGGATAACTATTTTTCGAGGTGCCCTAATGAGGAAATCGCAGATTCCATTCAGCCCTACTGATGCATCCACAGTAAAGTCTGTTCCGGAGAACACGCTCACCTGACGCTGTAGACGTTCACGAACTTCAACCAAGATCGGACTGATCAGAAGTTCC
>CALIJJ010000181.1 GCA_938017515.1 uncultured Pseudanabaenaceae cyanobacterium | reverse complement strand
GGGGCTGTCGATGGTGAGTGTGGTGTTTGACCAGGATGCCGATATCTACCGGGCACGGCAGGCCGTAAGCGAGCGGCTGCAGCAGGTGACCAGTCAGCTGCCCCCAGGAATCGATTCGCCGGAGATTTCGCCTCTGGTTTCGCCGTTGGGAACGATCCTGCAATATGCGTTCACGGTGGATGAGGATGGGCAGGGGCAAACTTCGTTGATGGATCTGCACCGCCTGGTGGAAGTGACGCTTAGTAATCCGATTCTTTCGGTGCCGGGTGTTGCCCAGGTGACTGTTTATGGGGGGGAGGAGCGGCAGGAGCAGGTGCGGGTTGATCCGTTACAGCTCAAAGCCCTGAAGGTTTCGCTTAACGATGTTACGGCTGCAGCCCAGGCAGCCAGTGCCAATGCCCCCGGTGGGTTTCTGACGGGTGGCGGGCAGGAGTTGCTTGTGCGCGGTATTGGGCAGGTGCAGTCCGTTGAAGATTTGCAGCAGTCCGTGGTGACGGTTCGCGATGGCAAGCCGATTTTGTTGCGGGATGTGGCCCAGGTGGAAACCGGGGCAGGACTGAAGCGGGGGGATGCCAGTCTGAACGGTCAGCCCGCCGTGGTATTGATGATCAATAAGCAGCCTGATGTCGATACACCCACGGTGACCCAGGCCGTGGAAGCGGTGATGGCATCGCTCCAGCCCAGCCTCCCCAGCGACGTCCAAGTCCTACGCACATTTCGCCAGTCCAACTTCATTGACTCTGCCATTCGCAACGTCAGCGGCTCCTTGGTCCAGGGCATCATCATTGTTTCGATCATCATGCTGCTGTTCCTAATGAACTGGCGCACAGCGATCATCACCCTCAGCGCGATTCCGCTTTCGCTGCTGATCGGTTTGTTGTTTATGCAAGCCTTTGGTCTGGGCATTAATACCATGACGCTGGGTGGCCTTGTCGTTGCCATTGGTTCGGTGGTGGATGATGCCATTGTGGATATGGAGAACTGCTATCGCGGGTTGCGTCGGAATCAGGCGGCGGGTAATCCTAAGCCAGCATTTCAGGTGGTGTACGAGACATCGGTGCAGGTGCGGCTGGCGGTGATCTTCTCCACGGTGATTATTATTGTTGTCTTTGCACCCATTTTCAGTTTGACGGGGGTGGAGGGCCGGATCTTTGCGCCGATGGGTCTGGCCTATCTATTTTCCATTGCCGCCTCAACGCTGGTGGCCATGACCCTCTCACCTGCGCTCTGTGCCATCCTACTAGCGAATCAGCCGTTACCCCAAGAAGGTACGGTGGTGTCGCGCTGGGCGGAGCGGCTGTATCGGCCGCTGCTGGATCTGTCGATGCGTGCGCCTCAGATTATTTTGAGTCTGGCGCTGGCGGTTTTGGTGGCCGCGATCGCCATCATCCCCTCCCTAGGCCGGGTTTTCCTCCCTGAGTTCCAAGAAAAATCCCTGGTCAACTCCATGGTCCTGTTCCCTGGTGTCTCCCTCGATATCACCACTGGAGCGGGCAAGGCGCTGGCTAATTCAGTCAAGGACAATCCGCTGTATGAGTGGGTGCAGGTGCGGGCGGGGCGGGCACCGGGGGATGCGGATGGGGCTGGCGTCAACATTGCCCATGTGGATGTGGAGCTGAGTGATTTGGCGCTGAAGGATCGTGAGGGCGCGGTGCAGGAATTGCGCGAGGCCTTTTTGGAGTTGCCGGGGGTTGCGCCGAATATTGGTGGGTTTATTTCCCACCGTATGGATGAGGTGCTATCGGGGGTGCGGAGTGCGATCGCCATCAAAATCTACGGCCCAGACCTGACAGAGCTACGCCGCATTGGTGAACAGGTGCGTGACACGGTGGGACCTGTCGAAGGTTTGGTGGATCTACAACTGGAACCGCAGTTGCCCATACGCCAGGTGCAGATCCGCTACGATCGTGCCGCCGCTGCCCGCAATGGCCTGACGATGGCTGATATCTCGGAGGTGGTGGAAACGGCGCTGAATGGTCGCGTGGTGGCCCAGGTGCCGGAGAATCAGCAGTTGATTGATATCAGCGTGGGGGTGCAGGAATCGGCTCGCAGCAATTTGGATGCGATTCGAGCAATTCCGTTGTCTACGCCCACGGGGGCAACGATTTCCCTGGGAGACGTGGCGACGGTGGACTATGGCATGGGTGCAAACATTGTCAATCGGGAGGATGTGTCGCGGTTGATCGTGGTGTCGGCCAATGTGGCGGGTCGGGATTTGGGCAGTGTGGTGGGAGACATTCAAGCCCTGATTCGCGAGAATGTGGCGTTGCCTAGTGGCTATTTTATTCAATACGGCGGTCAGTTTGAGTCGGAGCAGCGGGCGACGAAGAATCTGTTGGTGTATAGCGTTTTGGCAGCTGTTGCCATTGCCATCCTGATGTTTTTCTCGGTGAAGTCGCTCCCGGCAACGGTGGCGATTATGGTCAATTTGCCGTTGGCATTAGTCGGCGGGATTGTCTCGATTTTGCTGACGGGGGGCGTGCTGTCGGTGGCGTCGTTGATTGGGTTTATTACGCTGTTTGGGGTGGCGGTGCGCAATGGGTTGTTGCTGGTGGATAACTACAACCGCAAGTTTGCTGAGGAGATGCCGTTGCAACGGGCGGTGGTTGAGGGGGCGTTGGAGCGGGTGAATGCGATTTTGATGACGGCGTTGACGTCGGCGTTGGGGATGCTGCCGTTGGCGGTTGCCAGTGGAGCAGGAAATGAGATTTTACAGCCGTTGGCGATCGTGGTGTTGGGTGGGTTATTTACGTCGACAGCGTTGACGCTGTTGGTGATTCCGGCGTTGTATGCGAAGTTTGGGAGGTGGTTAGCACCAAGATCTGCTCCTTCGATGAAATCATGACTCTCATTCAGCCGATTGGTTCATTACTCACGGTTGATAGGTATCTGTATCTTTAATTGAAACCTTTAATTGAAGACTTTGGATTTTGGTTGGCCTCGGTGACGACTGCGTAAGGGAAACTATTCTTGATACAGTCGCCGAAATTCTGATGTTGAAAGCGCACGATCATAAATGCGAACATCATCCAACACACCGTCAAAGGGAAAGAAAAACTGATCATTTTTACGAATATGAGCGCCAATCGTAGTAAAGGTTTGATCTGTATTGAACTGTATTTTTTGAGGAGATACAGCGACTTTGGCAACTGCATTGGCATTCAAATAGATAGTCATCATATCTGAAGCTCTTGTTATTGTGTAGTGAAACCAATCATAAGGGTTTTTAGCTGTGTATTGATATGTTATTGGATTGTACTGAAAGCTCGGATCCAGAAAACTTCCAGAAAAGAAATTGTTGCCGTCGCATCCTCTTCCTTCAGTCAAATATGCAATTAAGCCACTATTATCGAGTTGGCGTTTTTGTGAGCTCTAAATCGATGGGAAATAATACTCCTTGCGCAAAAAGAGCTGGTCGAGCTTCGCTTGCCGTAATCGTTCGGCTTCAAGAATGCCGAAATTGAAAAGTCTGTGTCTAATAAATTTAGACTTGGGGGTAGTGCAATGTAGTCATCTTGCCCATCAAATTCATAAGCACTATTGACGTTGCCAAATCGATCTTTTGTTAGCGTTGCTCTGTTAACGATACCATCATAATTGTTGCCACTTCGATCATGTGCATCACCATCAAAGGGATAATGGGCAACCAGACCGACATTGATATTTCCACATCCAGCTAACATGGTAATCAATAGGGCTTGTAGTATAGAAGTCCTGATCATCGTTTATCTCTTTTCCTACAGTCTCAACTAAGGATTAGCTGGCATTCTACAGAGTTTAGTGCTTGCTTTCAGATCATCATTCTCAGAAAGGCAATGACAATCTATTCCAATCAAGGGACTCAAGCCACCGTGATGGAACCCCTTGAGCAGGTTTAATCGGATTAGGCCGAGATTTGTAATCCCGGATAGCGCTGGCAACGAGGCAAGTGTGGCTTGGCCAGCGACCTTGGGATGGTCATCCTCAGAAATCACCTGAGTTCAACCAATTTCCTTAACGTTCAGTATTACCGGATCAGGAGTTGACGTTGATGAGCAAAGTGAGCACGCGATGCTGTTCTGGCTCTGGTGCGTTCGTTTGTGATGTCACATTTGTGCGCTGTGTTTCGACGACAACAGTTTATTGATGTTCGGTCAGCATGACAATTACATCATTGAATCCTGTTCGGACGTCATCGGGCATGCTATTCGGCCAATTTAGTTCTGCGAAACCCATCTGTGCCCAGCCGAGCGCATTCTTGGAATCGGACTCTGTGTCCTGCATTGTTGAATCAGCACCATTATCCAGCAGATATTTCACGATATTAGCTTGGCCACAGGAAGCGGCGGCCATCAGCGGCGTTTCGCCAGAGTGACGACCACGACCATTTATGTTCGAGCCACATTTAAGCAAGTATTTGACAATGTGGATGTGGCCCATCTCGCACGCTACAATCAGTGGATCAGCAGTCGCCGAAACATCAGCCCCATCAGCAATCAGTTCCTTGATGAGATCGAGGTGATCGTGCTCGGCTGCACTTTCAATTGCAAATACCAACGCTTCGTGTCGAGGCATCACGACGGATTGGCCATCAATTTCGCGTCGATAGCCACCTGTTTTGAGCAATTGGCGAATATTTTCAGCCGAAATATGTGGTCGATTTCCTATTTCAAAGGACATGAGCTTTTCAGCCTAATTATTAATTGGGCTGAAGTTCATCAGCCTATTTTTCTCAGCAGAGGTGTTATACCAAAATTCGTCAGCTTATCTCCTTAAATCGTTACGTTAGGCCGACTCAAACCGTGAATAAGATTCCCAAACGCAGTCCCCTCGACAACTGCTAATCCCTCAACCAATCAAACACCTCCCCCACCGTCAACCGGACCTCATCAGCAAACCCCGGCACCGGCAACACCGCATCCGCTTCCTCAAACACCCGCACCGACCGATCTGCCCCATACACAAAAATCCAAGAATCCTCCGGCTCCACCAGCCAGCCCATTTCCGTACCATGCTCGATGCAGTGCAAAATATTGCGAATTACCTTCGTCTGACGCTGCTCCGGCGACAAGATCTCAATCGTCCAATCCGGGCATCGCTCAAACTTATTGGCAATGGCTCCATCCGCATCGCGCGGAATTCGCTCGGTTCGAAACACCGCCACATCCGGCACAACCGACCGACCGCCAAACGTACAACGCAACTCCGGAAACGCCTGCGCCACTCGTCCTGGCCTCAGCCCCGCCGTCAGCGAAAACGGCAACTCACGCTGAAGCAAGCTGTGTTTTCCCTGGGGCATGGGCTTCTGGATGACTTCTCCGTCGATGTATTCGCTAGCAGGCTTCGTTTCCGGTAACTCCAGAAACTGCTCCAGCGTCAACGGTTCCGAAAGAGCTTGTGCTGCTCCCTGCATCGGGGTTTGAACCATGGGCGATCGCTCCACACCTCATCCCCCTCATCATAAGCCACTCCTCTACTCAAACGGATTGAGCAAAGACACCCCTGTCCCAGCAAAGTCACTCACATTTCGAGTCACCAGAGTCAGCCCACAAACCAGCGCTGTAGCCGCTATCTGCTTATCAATGACATGTTGAGGATGGGGCACCCGCAGACGCCCCCAAACCTGGGCTTCAGTCGCCGTAAAATCCAGAATGTGGTCAGCATAACCATCCAGAATCGTTTGCAACCAAGCTTCTAAAAGGTCAGCCTGTTGGCGATCGCCACGATAACGAATCAGATCAACCCCGCGACGCAACTCACCAACCGTGATCACGCTGATGTAGAGACGAGCATCTTGCTCGATCGCATCTTGAAAAAACCGCCTAACACCAGGGTTAGCCTCGTCTTGCTTGCGCAACTCACTGATGACATTGGTATCAAGCAAATACATCACGAACCGTGTCATCTTGCACACGCTCGAAATCCGCGTCCTCGCCAACATTGGGAATCAGCCCAAGCACTTCAGCAAAGGACTTCTTAGCGGGCTGGATCAAGACCTGTTCTAAAATTTTGCGGTGCTCAGCCTCCGCACTGACACCGTTGCGACTGGCCCGTTGCTTCAGGGCTTTAACAATCGCATCGTCGATATTGCGAACAATTAAATTGGCCATCGGACATCCCTTCGAAAAGCTGGACCATCAAGCGATCTACCCAAATGATAGCATTGCTATCATTTGAGATCTGAGTGATCGTTAATCCTTCAACCAACCAAACACCTTCCTCACGGTCCATCAAACACCTCCCCCACGATCAGCACCGCCTCAGCCTCCCCGAGGTCAAGGGCTGAACAAAGTCGAAGGCTCAGCGAAATCGAAGGCTCAGCGAAATCGAAGACTCAGCGAAATCGAAGACTCAGCAAAATCGAAAGCCGAGCCAGGGTCGAGGGCTGAGCGAAGTCGAAGCCCGGTCAGCAAAGTAATCATGTCCGCCGACCTAGAAATCCCTTATTTTTTTGACAAAAAGCTTTACATCCTAAGAATAGACGTAAGCAATCGTCATCAAGATGCGGCTTTTACATCGATCTCAAACTGAGATCAAATAGGTGAGTTGTATTTTTTACTAGGGATCAATCACTGTTGTGGACAGTCTTGTTGAACCCAGAAATGTAAGTATGCCGAACCGCAAACAAACGCTTGTCATTGTTGGCAATGGCATGGTGGGCCATCGGTTTCTCCAGCTGATGGTGGAAAAGGGAGCTGGCGATCGCTGGAACCTCATCACTTTCGGAGAAGAGCCTCGCCTCGCCTATGACCGGGTACACCTCAGCCAATACTTTGAAGATAAAACAGCGGCGGACCTGACGCTGGTTAAGCCTGGTTTTTATCAAAACAGTGGCATTAAGAGTTACGTTGGCGATCGCGTCGTAGAAATTGATCGCCAGCGCCAAGTGGTGAAATCGGCCAACGGTATCGAGATTGCCTACGACCGCCTTGTGCTGGCCACCGGCTCCTATCCCTTTGTGCCCCCCATCCAAGGCAATGACGCCACGGGCACCTTCGTCTATCGAACGATTGAAGATTTGGATGCCATGAAAGCCTATGGGCAACAGGCGAAAACGGGCGTTGTGGTTGGCGGTGGTTTGCTGGGGTTGGAATGTGCCAACGCTCTAAAATCGCTCGGGCTAGAGACCCATGTGGTGGAATTTGCGCCCCGGCTGATGCCTGTGCAAATCGACGAGACGGGCGGTGCGGTGCTCAAGGAAAAGATTGAGGCTCTGGGCGTTCAGGTACACACCAGCAAGGCCACGACGGATATCGTCAGCAAGAATGGCAAGCTGGTGCGGATGGAGTTTGCCGATGGGTCATCGTTGCAGACTGACATGATTGTGTTCTCCGCCGGGATTCGGGCCAGGGATGAGCTGGCGCGCAACGCCGACTTGCAAATGGGTGAGCGGGGCGGCGTGATGATCGATGAAACCTGCCAGACCTCTGACCCCAAGGTGTATGCCATTGGGGAGTGTGCGTCGTACCAGGGCCGCACCTTTGGCCTGGTAGCACCGGGGTACCAGATGGCAGAAGTGGCCAGCGATGGGCTGATGGGGGTGGCTGCTGCGCAGCAGTTTACCGGGGCGGACATGTCCACCAAGCTCAAGCTGCTGGGGGTGGATGTGGCTAGTTTTGGTGACAACTTTGCCAAAACACCGGGGGCAAAAGAGCTGGCGGTGACAGATGCAGTTGCGGGCACCTACAAAAAACTGGTGGTTGATGCCGACGGCAAGCTGCTGCTGGGGGGCATTCTCGTGGGGGATGCAGAGGCCTATGGCACCTTGCTCCAGCTGATGCAAAACCAGATCCCCCTGCCGGAGAATCCCCTGGGTCTGTTGGTGGCGGCGGCTGCCCCCGCCCTGAGCATGGATCAGCTACCCGATACGGCCCAGGTTTGCTCTTGCAACAATGTGACCAAGGCGCAGCTGTGTGAGGCGATCCAATGCGACGGGATTACTGAGCTGCCGACGCTGAAACAATGCACGGCGGCAGGGACTGGCTGTGGCGGCTGTGTGCCCCTGGTGAAGGATATTCTCAACTCGGAGCTGAAGAAAGCTGGGGTGGAGGTCAAGAACCATATCTGCGAGCATTTCCCCTATTCTCGTCAGGAGCTATACCACCTGCTGCGGGTGGGCCAGATCCAGTCCTTTGACGCGTTGCTGGAGCAACATGGTACTGGGCAGGGCTGTGAGGTTTGTAAGCCAACGGTGGCCTCAATGCTGGCTTCCTCTTGGAATGACTATGTGTTGAATACGCCCCATGTGGGGTTGCAGGATACCAACGATTCATTTCTGGCCAATATCCAAAAAGACGGCACCTATTCTGTGATTCCTCGAATCCCCGGAGGAGAGATTACGCCGGAGAAGCTGATTGTGTTGGGACAGGTGGCCCAAGAGTTTGACCTGTATACCAAAATTACTGGAGCCCAGCGGGTGGATCTGTTTGGGGCGCGGCTAGACCAGCTACCGCTGATTTGGCAGCGGCTGGTGGAGGCGGGGTTTGAGTCGGGCCATGCCTACGGGAAGGCGTTGCGGACGGTGAAGTCCTGTGTGGGCAGTACCTGGTGTCGGTTTGGGGTGCAGGATTCTACGAGCTTGGCCATTGAGATAGAGCTGCGCTATCGGGGATTGCGATCGCCCCATAAGCTCAAGTCAGCTGTCTCGGGTTGCACCAGAGAATGTGCCGAAGCCCAGGGCAAGGATTTTGGCATTATCGCCACGGAGAATGGCTGGAATTTGTATGTCTGCGGCAACGGCGGCATGACGCCCCACCATGCGCTGTTGCTGGCCACGGACTTGGATAAGGAGACCCTGATTAAATATATCGATCGGTTCTTGGTGTTCTACATTCGCACTGCGGATAAGCTACAGCGCACTTCCACCTGGTTTAAGAAGTTAGAGGGGGGTCTGGACTATCTCAAGCAGGTGATTATTGAGGATTCCTTGGGCATTGCTGAGGAGCTGGAAGCCCAGATGCACCACCATGTGGATACCTATCAATGTGAGTGGAAAACAACGATTGAGCATCCAGAGAAGGTGCAGCGATTCCGCCACTTTGTGAATGCGGATGTTGCGGATCCATCGTTGGTCTATGTGCAGGAGCGGGGCCAAAAGCGTCCAGCGACTGAGGCGGAACGGGCGGTCTTGAGTCAGAGCCAGGATGCGCTGATTGCGCCGGTTCCGTAAGCAACTAGCAGGCCACTGATGTTGTTTTAGAGATTATTTTTGGGAGGGTTTGAACACGATGGAAAGTTCCACGGTCCAGTCTACGACGACCGCTGATTCGACAAATTGGGTGACCGTTTGTGCTTTGGATGCGATCGCACCCAATACTGGGGTCAATGCCTTGGTTGGTACAGAACAGGTGGCCATCTTTCGCTTTGGCTCAACTGATGAGGTCTATGCTACGGGAAACTTTGATCCGTTTAGTAAGGCTTTTGTGATGTCGCGGGGGATTTTGGGCGATCGCCAGGGTGTATTAAAGGTGGCATCACCCATTTATAAGCAGAATTTCAACCTAAAAACTGGGGTTTGTTTGGATGATGAAACAGTCTCTCTTCCGGTGTATCTGGCACGGGTTGTTGAGGGTCAGGTTCAGATAGAGGCTAAGGGGTAAGCGACAAGTCTGTACTGAGGAATATTGTTCAGCGACTATGAGGTAATGCTGCTCTACGTCAAGGGCAGCATTTATGGACTGATGGTTTATCCAGTCAACAACTCCGTCGTTTTAGGACGATTAAAGAGTGGGAATCGACAGTGGATAAAGTAAATGTGTCAGCCTTAACGGCTTGATATTAGGGGCAAAAGAACTACTTTAACGCATGGTCCAGTAGCGTGTTCCGAGCATCCTCTTGCAGCACGCTGTTAGACAAAGTAGCAGAAAAATTAAAGGCTAGAGTATTTGCGATCGTTCCTAATAATAAAATTGAATTTAACAGATAAGGTTAAATATAAGGCCAGTAGATCCCTCAGAAAGATACTGTCCAAAACTGATCCAATCATAGTGGATATGATGGGAACTACAAGAAGATTTCTTTTCTTCATCCCTAGGTAAGTTTATTGCGAGACTTTGCAAGAATTCTTGGTTTCCCTGCACAACAAGACTATGGCCATGGATTAATATCTCATTAATATCAGCCTTTTTTAACTCTATGCCTTCCAGATAAGAATCATAAGGGGCAGGGTCAAAATCCGTTGATGCTTCAACATATAGAGAACTATTACCCTGATAAAGCATCATTAGAAGGTCGTTATGAAGTGATTGAAATTCAATTGATGTCCCTGTTATATCTACATCTTCTGCTTCAGTAGAGTATCTGATCTCAATCATCTTAATTGAAGGCTAACGGTTCGACCATCAGGGATACAAGCATTCATTTAAAGTGTCCAACTGTGAGGGGCTATTCGAGCATTCTCTTGCATGGTCTTGTGAGATTATGCAAGAGAACCGCAAACTTTGCACGATAGAGTTGATAGCACAGCAACTCGCAAAAACCATTTTAATATCTTAGGATCCAACGCTTCTCTATGACAGCCTTGGCCAAATCGTGGATGGTGACAGGAATCCGGTTACGATGCCACTTCCACCAAGAGAGTGACAGTAATTCTAGCGGATTAAAACCAGCTTCCGGCCCAAAGTAATACTCCCATTCAATCCCAGTGAAATCGACTTCGAATGTTTCAGAAATGACTTCAAAAATCTCTACCGCATCATCTCCATCAATTCCAAGATCTTTGAAGAGATCCGTATCGGATGATATCTTGGCTGGTTGAACACTGTGGAGTTTCACGATGATTTTTTTAATCTCACTCTCTGCATTAATGATATTCATAGCTGCGTATATATCTAGCAGGGAACATCACCGACACGAGCACTAATCTGTGCAGGCAACAATCACCGCTTAAGGCGAGTGTTCGAGTGCATGTATAGGTTAGAACACGCCCATCAACGGCAAA
>CALIJJ010000180.1 GCA_938017515.1 uncultured Pseudanabaenaceae cyanobacterium | reverse complement strand
CCCCTTTATCTTCTGTGACAACTGCCTCTCCTGCTCGCCGCGCTGTTTTCCCCTTTACCGCTGTTATCGGTCAAGAGGAAATGAAACTGGCCCTGATGCTCAATGTCATTGACCCCAAGATTGGTGGAGTCATGATCATGGGCGATCGCGGCACAGGCAAATCCACCACCATTCGCGCCCTCGCCGACCTCCTACCCGAAATCGACGTCGTGGCTGACGACCCCTTCAACAGCCACCCCAGCGATATCGAAATCATGAGCGACGAGGTGCGCCAGCGTAAGGCAGATGGCGAGGACATTCCCACCGCCAAAGCTAAGGTCACGATGGTAGACCTGCCCCTGGGAGCCACGGAAGATCGGGTTTGCGGCACCATCGACATCGAAAAAGCCCTCGCAGAGGGCGTTAAAGCCTTCGAACCCGGCCTCTTGGCTAAGGCAAACCGGGGCATCCTCTACGTGGATGAGGTCAACCTCCTCGACGACCACCTCGTCGACGTCCTGCTAGATTCCGCGGCTTCCGGCTGGAACACCGTTGAGCGCGAGGGCATTTCCATCCGCCACCCCGCTCGCTTCGTGCTAGTCGGCTCCGGTAACCCCGAGGAAGGCGAACTGCGTCCCCAGCTCCTGGATCGCTTCGGCATGAGCGTCGAAGTCCGCACCGTCCGAGACCCCGAGCAGCGTGTGGAAGTGGTGGAGCAGCGTTCCACGTTTGACGCCAATCCCCAGGACTTTATGGACAGTTGCCAAGCCGAGCAGGATGCCCTTCAGGCCAAGCTTGTGGCAGCGCAGCAGCTTCTGCCCCAGGTGGAACTGGACTACGATACCCGTGTCCAGATTTCCCAGGTCTGCTCCGAGCTAGACATCGATGGCTTGCGCGGTGACCTGGTGACCAACCGGGCCGTTAAGGCGCTGGCTGCGTTTGAGGGCCGCACCGAGGCCACGGTGGAAGACTTGCAGCGCATCATCAGCCTCTGCCTGTGCCACCGTCTGCGCAAGGATCCCCTGGAAACCGTGGATTCGGGCATGAAGGTGCAGAAGACGTTCTGCCGCATCTTTGGCCTGCCAGAGCCTGAAGATGCCAAGGCCATGGCTGCGGCTAATGGTCGTCGCTAATCGCCAGTCGCCAATCGTCAATCGCCAATCGCCAGTTAATCATGGCTAGTGAATGAAGGTGCATTGCTCAAAGCGAGCATTGCACCTTTTTGTTGGGTGACTGTTTTGTTCGGTCACGGTTTTGCTCGTACTGCCGTTGCTTTCATCTCTTGCTGGTCAAGAAAAAATCGGGATCGGTTAGCCTGGAAAAGGCCCATACAGTAAGAGGTTGAGCAATGGTCCCAAAAACATTTTTGATGGGGATTTTTGCCATCGATCAGACCATCACCACACCGTGCCACCGCAGACTCACGCTCCTCCTGCTCGGGATACTCAGCTCTGCCCTCCTTAGCGCTTGTGAAAAACCTGCGACTGAAAAGCCTGCAACGCCAAACGCTCAACCTCCAAACCCTGTAGAACTCACGGTCCAAACCCAAGCATCGCTCCAGCAAAAACTGGACGAGCTATTACGCGATCGCATCCCTGCCACGGGACCCGGCGCGGCAATTCTGGTGACCTACAACAACCAAATCCTCTATGCCCAAGGCCATGGGCTTAGCGACGTTGAACAGCAAACCCCCATCACCCTCGAAACCGTTTTTGACCTCGCCTCAGTCTCCAAATCCATGACAGCGCTGGCTGTGTTGCTCCTACAAGAAAGTGGAGACCTAAACTTAGCAGATCCCGTCACCCAGCATCTCCCCGACTTCAAAGACCCCAATTCCGACCATCCCATCCGCATCTCCCATCTGCTTAACCACACCTCCGGCTTACCCGATTACCTCAGTGAATGGGACTGGGAAAACAACGCCGATGCCTTTCCTGAATTTGGCATCGAAGCCCATCTAGATTGGCTCAACCAGCAGGAGAGCCAAGAAAAACCAGGCACGACGTTTCGCTATAGCGACACGGGCTATGCCCTGCTGGCTCTAATGGTGCAGCGCGTTTCAGAGCAGCCGTTTCCTGAATTTATGGCCCAGCGCATTTTTGAACCCGCAGCGATGGCCCAAACCCAGGTCTATCAAACCCTTGGCGAAACTTTTCCCAACCAGGCCCAGGGCTACAAGGTTGAGGAGGGAAATCTTGAATCCGTTTCCTATCCGGTGCTGATGTGGGGCGATGGCAATGTGTTCACGTCGATCGCGGACTTAGCTCGCTACGACCAAGCCCTGCGGCAAGGCAAATTGGTCTCAGCGGAAACGCTCGATGCTGCCTTTCAAAACGGGAGTTTTGATGATGGCCGTCCCATTGGCACGAAACAGGATGAAGGCTACGGTGCTGGCTGGAGCCTAACCGAAGACTATGGTCACCACCGTGGGGGCTGGGCCGGTATGAGTTCTTACTACCGGTTTTATATGCAACGACCGCTTTCGATCGTCGTACTGTCTAATAATGAGAACTTGGATGGTCAGGAGCTAGGGGCGGCGATCGCCCAAGCGGTCATTCGTTCGCTGAGATAAACGGTATTTTTAGACTTGGACCGGTTCAGATTTGGGTGGATTTAAGAGTTCTTCAAAGCCTCCACGCTCTAGAACTGCGGCGGCTTCCTTGCTAGAAAGTGGGCTGGAGAAGAAGTAGCCTTGGATGTATTCACAACCCGTTTTTTGGATCTGGATGAGCTGCTCGCGGGTTTCAATGCCCTCGGCGATCGCCCCAATTTCCAAGTCTTCCGTCAGGCTAACAATCGTCTTAATGATGTCCCACTTGCCCTCCTGCATCTTGCTGGGAATCACAAAGGAGCGATCCACCTTAAGGGCATCGATGGGAAAACGATGTAGGCGACTGAAGGACGAGTAGCCCGTGCCAAAATCATCAATACAGAGCTTAACGCCGATGTCCTTGATGCGTTCTAGTCGCTGTTCAATCTCGTTCTCATCACCATTGAGGATACTCTCGGTGATCTCGACCCGCAGACATTCCGGCGAGAGTTGAGTCGTTTTGAGGACATCCTTAATCACGCTGACTAAATCCGTGTGGGTGAGCTGCTGTCCCGCTACGTTGACTGCCATTTTGACGGTCTCATCAACCAGCCCCTGGGTTTGCCAGCTCCGAAGCTGACGGCAGGCTTCTTCCATCACCCAGCGACCAATGGGAACAATCAGACCTGTTTCTTCGGCGACGGGAATAAACGCGGTGGGCGAAATCATGCCCCACTCCGGGTGGTGCCAACGGACCAATGCTTCGAAGCTGGCAACCTTACCGCTGGGGACGGAAACAATGGGTTGATAGAGCAACTGTAGCTCGTCGCGTTCCAGGCAGCGCCTGAGATCGGTTTCCAGCTGCAGCTGGCTGAGCTGATTTTGGTGGGCTTTGCTCTCGAAGACTTGGGAGCAAGCGCGTCCCCGATGCTTTGCCCGATACATGGCGATATCGGCATCGCGTAGCAGGTCTTCGATGGTGGTGTAGAGAACGCCGTTTTGCGCATCTCGGCAGGGAACAATGCCGACACTCGCGCTGACGAAAAACTCTTGATTCTGCAACTGAAAGGGATGGTGCAGACTGGTGTGGATTTTCTTTGCGGTGACGAGGGCTTCTTCGGGCGTTTGAGCCCCTTCGAGCAAGATGGCGAACTCATCGCCGCCGAGGCGCGCCAGGGTGTCGGAATCCTTGAGACAGGCGCGGAGGCGATCGCTAATTTTCACCAGTAGCTGGTCACCGACCAACGGCCCCAGGCTGTCATTCACGACCTTGAAGCGATCCAGATCCAGGAACAGGAGTGTAAAGGACCAGTCCGAATCTTCTTGGGCCAAACCCAAAGCCTGCTGAAGCCTTGTGGTAAACAGCGTCCGGTTCGGGAGCCCGGTCAGGGAATCGTAGAGGGCACTGTAGAGCAATCGCTCCTCGGCCTGTTGCCGTTCCGTAATGTCTTCGACCGTGCCTTCGAAGTAGAGGAAATTGCCCGCTGCATCGACCACCATGTGGACACTGGAGGAAATCCAAATGAGGCTACCATCCTTGCGATGGACCTGGGCCAGGAAGTCCGTGACTTCGCCCTGCTCGTCCATCTTGTCGAGGAATTCGGGCCAGCGCATGGGCTCCAGGAAAAGCTGCTTGCTCACGTCGGTGAGGCTGGTGATTAGCTCCTCCGGCGATTCGTAGCCCAGAATCGTCGCAAGGGCTGGGTTGGCGCTGATGTAATAGCCCTGGCGGGTCATCTGGAAGATGCCTTCAGTGGCGTTCTCAAAGAGAACCTGGTAACGCTCCTCGGCCCGTTGAAGGGCCAGCTCTGCCAGTTTGTGTCGCGTCAAATCGACCACCTGAACCAAAAAGCTCAGGGGTTGATTTTGCGAGTCGTACATCAGCGCAATCTTGAGCAGTACATGGACAATGCGGCCATTTTTGGCGACGTAACGCTTTTTCACCTGGGCGTAGGGTTGACCTTCGTCCAGTAGTTTGTTGACCAGCGCCATGCTGACGGCTAGGTCTGCTTCGTAGGTAATGGTTTGCTGAGTCAGGCCCAGCAGTTCTTGGTCGGAGTAGCCCAGGGTTTTGCAGAGGGCGGTATTGACCCGCAGATAGCGCCCATCGAGCCCCATCACGGCCATGCCGATGGATGCAAGGTCGAAAATGAGGTGATACATCGCCTCAGAGGATTCCATCAGACGCTCGCGCTGCTGGAGCTGCTGGAGCGTTCCGTGGAAGTAGCGGCTGAGGAGTGCGAACTCGTCGTCAAAGGCCCCCTGGGTGAAGGGGATGAGGGCTGTCTCGTCCTGGTCTCGCTCGAACTGCTGGATGGTGTCAGAAAAGCGGGTGAGCCGCCGCGATAGCTTACCGGCAAGGGCATAGCTCAGGCTCCAGCCACAGCCGAACATGCATAGCAATCCGCCGACGAGCCCACGCTGGAGCTGGCCCTGAAGGGCTTGAAGATCGGCACTGGAAATACTGCAGGAGCCATCGACACAGGCAAGGATTGTGGGGAGTTGGGCGATCGCCCCATGGGCATAGAGTCCGCCAAAAATCGCCACGGGCAAACCAAAGGCTGCCGCGAGTCCAAGGGCGAGTCTCGCTGATCGACCTCCACGCGATCGATTCCGGGTCTGGGTAGCCCGGCTTGAGGAGGTCTGTTGAGTTGGAACACTTCGCTTCATTAATCGGGCAACGGTTTTGGCGTTGCTCACAAACAGCAGACCCTACAATCTGTTTTTCTATCCCGTTACTAGCCCTATGGGAAAACGTTGTTTCCCATCTGTCAAGTTTTGGATTGAGTTGAGCGGGTCCTCCAATCTCGCTGTGAAGCGGTTTTAGATAGACCGTACGTCAATTTGACTCGCTTTTTAGACAGGGAGCTAGGAGCGCAGATAGATATGAGATCGTTTCACTACGATAGATGCTCTGCTCTGAATTTCCGACTGCCAAAGATCCTCAATTGAGTTGTAGGCGATTTATACCTTGACAAAATCAATTAAAGTGCCAGCGTCTATTCTTAAGCTTCACGGTTTTGTCTAGTGAATAACGCTTTAGGAAAGCAGAAATCTAAGTTTCCCATGGATAACAGATTGCTTCTGGACTTTTTTGGGAGCCCACCCTTAGCGCAAAGCTTCTCCGATGGCTGTCCGATGGCTATCCGATGACCATTTGTGTTCCTTGGGAGAGAGAGCGTTCCTTGGGAGAGAGAGCGTTGCTTGGGGTGGGATGGCAGAATGGACGGGGTAACTGGACTGCTGGCGAGAGATTGATATGACCGTTGGGATTTGGGTGTTGGGTGACCAACTGTGGCAAGGCCAGGCAGCACTGGCCTCGATCGCCGAGGGGGCCGTCGATCAGCACCGCACAACGCCGGTCTTGCTCCTAGAGTCTCGCGGCCATGCCACCCAAACACGAACCTATCACTACCAAAAGCTCGTGCTGATATGGTCTGCCATGCGGCACTTCGCAGAGACCTTGCGTGGGGCGGGTTGGTCCGTGACCTATGCCCGTGTGCCGGATTTTGAAACCGGTTTGCGCGATTGGATTGAGGTGGAAGGGATTACTGAACTGCGGATGATGGAGCCGAGCGATCGCCCCTTCCAAGCTTTTCTGGAACACCTAGACCTGCCCTGCAAACTCCAGTGGATTCCCAATAATCATTTCCTCTGGAGCCGCACTGATTTTGCCGACTGGGCCAAGGGCTACAAACAGCTGCGTCTGGAAAACTTCTATCGGGAAGGGCGCAAACGGCTCAATGTTTTGATGGATGGCAAGGTTCCTGTGGGAGAAGCGTGGAACTTTGATAAGCAGAATCGTAAACCGCCGAAGACTGGCCTCAACCCGCCCCCGCCGCTGCGATTTGAGCCTGATGCCATGACCCAGCAGGTGATGGCCGATATTCAGTCCGAGGCAATTCCGGGCTTTGGTGACCTAGAGACTTTTGACTGGGCTGTGACGCGGGAGCAGGCGCTGGCGGTGTTGGAACAATTCATTACCGTGCGCCTCAAAACCTTTGGCCCGTATCAGGACGCCATGGTGACCGGCGAAGACACGATGTGGCATGCGCTCCTGTCGCCGTACATCAACCTGGGCCTGCTTCAGCCCCGGGAGGTCATTGATGCGGTGGAGGCGGCCTACCATGACCGTCTGGGCACCGCTGAAGCCCTGGACCTTGCCAGTGTCGAGGGCTTTATTCGACAGGTGTTGGGCTGGCGAGAGTATATGTATGGTCTTTATCAGTATTTTGATGCGGACTATGGCCAGCAGAATTGGTTTGGACATCAGCAGCCGTTGCCCGAGTTTTTCTGGACCGGCGAGACGCGCATGAATTGCCTGCACCAGACCCTCGACCAAACCCGTCGCACGGGCTACGCCCACCACATCCAGCGGCTGATGCTGCTGGCGAACTTTGCCTTGATTGCAGGGCTGGACCCCCAGGAAACCGAAAGCTGGTTCCATTCGGCATTTATCGATGCCTATGACTGGGTGATGCAAACCAATGTGATTGGCATGGGGCTGTTTGCTGATGGCGGCAAGCTGGCGTCAAAACCCTACGCGGCTTCAGCCAACTACATCAATAAGATGAGCGACTACTGCAAGGGCTGCGGGTATAAGCCCAAGGAGAAGGTGGGAGAGAAGGCTTGCCCGTTCAATTATTTCTACTGGGATTTCCTGGCGCGGCACCGAGACAAGCTGAAGAAACAGGGGCGGATGAATTTGATTTTGGGACAGCTCGATCGCATGGACCCAGAGCTGCTGGCACAGATGCGATCGCAGGCCGCCGCTTGGCACCAAACCCCCAGCTGAGACGCCTGTGCAAGTTTTACAAACGAAAAGAGGGGCAAACAGCAAGAGGGACGAACAATGTTCGCCCCTCCCCTAAAAATCCTGTCACCGCGACTGCGAAACAGCCGCTCCTAGAGCAGAACGCTCCTAGGTCTCATCACCCTTCAGCGTCGGTCCCATAATCTGGGCTTCGAGCTCCATGCGCTGTTCCATTTGACGGAGGAAATAGCCTGTCATCATCGCCGAGGCCAACAGACCCGCAAGATTCTCGCGATTCGTGGTGACCTGTACATTGAAGTTCTCGGCAGGCAACATTCCTAACAAGCCCTGAACATTCTGGCTGACAATCTCCTTGACCTCTGGGCCTACGGACCTCGCCACGCGAGAGAGAACTTCCGGCGGTTGATGCTGCAAATACTTCAACAACTCGTTCGCACTGGGGGCGTCAGAATCAGTGTCAATCTCTTGGCTAAAAAAGTCTGAGTTGAAGGCCATGAGTACTCTGTATGGTTACCTCGTAGTCGGAGAAGATTACGACTGTGACTCACATCTTCCTGCGCCTAGGACAATCGCAGTTACCAAAAATGCAGCCAGCTTATTCCTTAACTTAACGCAACCCTCACCTATATTTTGTCACAATTAGGGATCTACGGGTTCAGTGAAGACGCGAAGCCCCCGGATACATCACATCTCAAAGACAGTATAAATCTCAGGTTCTTGTTTTTCCGTGGAGGGAAGGGGGGAAGCTTGGATCTGTGCCGCATTCTCTGAAAACAATCTTTAATTTTTACTTAGAGAAATCTGTGGATCCCTTTACCTGTCTGTATGAGGTGCATTCGACTATTTTCGGTCGAGACTAAAATGCTACGTTTTGTAAAGTTGCGGGTAGAGGCTTTACTGAAGTGGAAGTTGTGTTTGATGCGGTAGCGGCGTCTCGGCTGGAGGAGAACCACCGTCGTTGGTTGCGTTGTTCGCTTTGGTGTCTTGGCTCTTGGGGGCATTCCCTGTTGTCGCCGAGCCCTCTGCTTCAGCTCCCTCCGTTTCACCCTCTGTAACCGCCCCGCGCACGACTCCCTTGGGGATGATTCTGGCGGGGGTCACCTGGGGAATTTCTTCGATCTCAAAGTACTGATGAAATTTTTCCGTTACTCGCAGTTGGGCAGAGCGGCTGTCCTTGAGATTGCGTTTTTGAACGAAGCCTTCTTCCACCAGGGTCCCGACATGTTGGTAAGCTCCTGAGCCGCGCAGTTCAACGAGTTCACTGAGCTTGAGATTTTTGCGCAGGGCGATCGCTGCTAGGGTTCGCAGTACTCCCACGCCAAAGTGCACCGGCACCAAGGTATGAATCAGCTCCTTGAGATTGGAGCGCAATTGCAAACTGTAGCCCTCGGGTTCCTCGACGACCTCCAGGGCGCCATCCCAGAGGGTGTAGTTATCCATGAGCTGGGTCAAGGCGTCTTCAGCATCGCCCTTGCTGCACATGGCATACTCAGCCACTTCCCTCAGCTTTAAGGGCTTACCCCGCAGGTACAAAATTGCTTCAATTTTGGCAGTAAGAGAAACCGTCATTGATGACTGACCCCTAAACAACGAACAGGGCTCTCAAACCAAAATTGTAGGACACGTGCCTTTTAAGCCAATGCGTTTGGGCCGAGATCTCTGGCCTAATCCAAACTGCGGCCGGTGAGTTCCACAAAGATGTCCTCTAGGTTTGAGGCACGGACCATCATACCGGTTTTATCGCTTTGGGATTCCAGATAGGTATTGGCTTCGGTTTCCGTGGGGAAGAATTTGTACTCCCAGCGATTGCCAGGCAAGCTTCCGACGGAATCGCCATCCTGCTTCATCACGAGGCCCTTGCCGTGGCGTTCGCGCAGTTCTTCCAGGGTGCCTAGCTCAATCAGCTTGCCGTTGTCCATGATGCCGATGCGATCGCACAGGTATTCCACCTCATCCATGTAGTGGGTGGTCATGAGCATGGTGAGGCCCTGCTTTTTGTTGAGTTCGCGAATGATTTCCCAGAGGCGGCGGCGGGTTTGGGGGTCGAGGCCGACGGTGGGTTCATCCAAGAACAGGACCTGGGGCTGGTGCAGCAGGGCGCGGGCAATTTGCAGACGACGCTTCATGCCGCCGGAGAGGGTTTTGACTAGGTCTTTGCGGCGATCGCTCAGTTCCACGTATTCCAGCCAGTGGTTGATGCGCTGTTGGCGATCGCGCTTGGGAATATGGTGCATCCGCCCATGGAATTCCATGTTCTCCCAAACGCTGAGGTCGGCATCGACGCTGGTTTGCTGGAGAACGACGCCGATGTTGCTTTTGACCTGGGCGCGCTCGGCCACGGCATCGTAGCCCATGAGTTGAATGGTGCCGTCGCTGGGTTGGGTCAGCGTGGTGATCATCCGAATGGTGGTGGACTTGCCTGCACCGTTGGGACCAAGGAGGCCGAACATCTCGCCGGGTTTGATGTCGAAGGAGAGACCATCGACCACAGGCACGTCGGTGAAGCGTTTGGTGACGTTTTGCAGGGAGACGGCGGCTTCTGTGGTGGCTTCGGTGGCGGTGGGTGTCAGGTTGCTTTCGGGGGCGGCGGGTGTCGTGGCAGTCATTCAGTCAGGGCCTGAGCGGTAATGTTGCTTAACATTATTCAATATTCTTGCTCCTCTGGGCTGCTTCTGCCGAAACAGGATTAGGAATCAGCTTCATCTCACCCTGGGTAGACTGGGCAGAGATATTGGCTTTCCGTAATGTTTGACCCCTCCCCCCAGCGTGGACCGGAAACGCCCGGTGAAAAGTGGATTGTTGGTGTTATCGCGGCGATCGCCACCGCCCTCCTCCTGGTAGAACTCGGCCAAAACTTCCAACCCGCCAAACTTAGCTTCCTGTTCTTTTTGCTGTTTTGGTGCCCGTTGTTGGTGCTGCACGAAGCCGGTCATGCCCTGATGGCGGCGGC
>CALIJJ010000179.1 GCA_938017515.1 uncultured Pseudanabaenaceae cyanobacterium | reverse complement strand
CAAGTGGATACAGAGAAGGGCTTTGTCTGGTCTTCTATGGTGCGAGACCTGGCTTACGACTGGCAGACGCTGGTGGAGAATGTCGTGGATCCCAGTCATGTCCCCTTTGCCCACCATGGCGTTCAGGGCGATCGCAATTACGCTCGCCCCATGAAGATGGAAATCCTGACGTCCACATCGGACCTGATGGAGGTGGATGCTCAAGGCAATGTCAAATCTCGCATTACTTTTCAGCCCCCTTGCCGTTTGGAATACGCCATTGATTTTGGGGATGGTCGCAAGGTGGGCTTGGTGACCTACTGTTTGCCGACGGAGCCAGGGCGATCGCGCATTGTGGCCCAGTTCCCTCGCAACTTCGATCGGCAAAAGCTCCGTTTGACTCCCCGTTGGTTTGAGCATCTCATGCTCCGCAATAATGTTTTAGATGGGGATATGGTGTTGCTGCAACAGCAGGAGAAGCTGCTGCAAGAGCGTTCCGAGTCCTGGAAAACGGCTTACAAAATGCCTGCTGGTTCGGACCGCATGGTGATTGAATTTCGCAATTGGTTCGATCGTCATGGCAAATTGACCTATCCCTGGCCAGAGATTCCCACGGAAGGGGTTTCTCGGGAGGTTGCTTTGGATCGCTATCACCAGCACACCGAAATCTGTGGGAGTTGTCGGGGGGCGTTGCGGCAGATTCAGCGATTGCAGCTGGTATTGGTGGGCGTGTTTGCGATCGCAATTGCATCAGCATCTCTCGTTCCAGATTCATCGCGGTTGATCTGCGGAGGGCCGCTGGTGCTGGTGGGACTGCTGAGTTTGGCGGGAGCGGCTTGGCTGAAGCGTTGGCTGGAGCCGCAGTTTTATTTTGTGGACTATGTCCATGCGGAGCGGTGATGTACACCGTGGGTAATTCAGGGGCAAAAACTGAGCACTGAGCTATTCGCGACAATATTGTGTGAATAGTTTTGGAAGGCGTGAAAATGTAAAAAGAGCGTCGTCAATAAGCAATGGTGTAGAGGAAAATATATAAGCACCGTGAGAGTAAAACAAAGTAAGAAATTCCCTCAATGGGAGTTACTTAAGCGTCTTAAAAAGTAAATCCTGACTAAGTCTTTCTAGGATATTTTTACCGTAAATAGAGGTTTTGACGCCGAAAAGTAAGATATTTCGTTGTTCTTATTTGCTTGGTGAAAAACAAATTCTTCACTGCTTCAATTTCAATAAAAAGAATGATAAATAGCTGGTAAGAGACTAAATTATTTTTGCGGTCAAGTGTTAGATTGCAGAAGAGAGAAACACACGATTGCTTTATCTGATTTCTCTACCAAATTGAGTCTCGGCTACCCGTTTTTATCTCTAATGGAGCGAATTGCCCTTTGCATCACCGGGCGATCGCTCCCAAAAACTAACGGACACAGCTAATTCCTATGGATTTCTTGCAACCGCAACACGGCGGCCCCAGTGGCGGCTCATATTCTCCTGCCTCGCAGACCGATATGCTTCTGGATAGCTCTGCTGTTGGGTCCACAGGCCGACCAAGCCCTGCTCAATCCTCCGGTCTGGCGCTCGACTCGATGTCGATTTATCAAGGCAAGGGGTATTTGCTCACTTCCGTTCAAACTTGGGAAGAAGCCCAAGCAGAGGCGTTGGGGCTCAATGGTCATTTGGTCTCTATTAATGATGCAGCGGAGGAAGCCTGGCTCAAGGAGACTTTTGGAAAGGAGCAGACGCTCTGGATTGGTTTGACGGACCAAGCTGAGGAAGGACAATTTCGCTGGGTGACGGGGGAGTCCCTGGACTATCAAAACTGGGCACTCGGCCAACCTGATAATCACCCTAATATTGAGCGCGAAGACTACGCCGTCCTCAATTTCCGCGATACCAGCCAATGGAACGATGCCAGTGCTCTATCCACCTATCGCGGCATTATTGAAATTGATCTCAGCTCTTGGAATACTCCTGCTGATGGCTCTTCGGGAGGAGGCGCAATGCGGGAGCAACGGATATCTTGGGCTGACGAAAATAGCTCTAATGATGGACGGAGCACTCCCAAGAAGGACTTTAGCGGTGCTGAGTCATCACCTGCTGTCGCCCCATTGGTGAATGAGCAACCTGAAGCATTGTCCAAATCTCTTCCTGACCAGTCTCCTGAAGCAGAAGTCGAGCTGGATGACGTGACCGGAACGTGGGAACCCTATCGGTTTTGGGGACAAGAGAACTTTTCTCTGGTCCCTCAATCTGAGGTCCCTCAGTTCTCAGGGGCTGATTCCCCATCCCGTTTGCTGAGTACGGAGGATAGCGCTGATCCTCTGCTGAGAATTTCGATGCCAGCCGGTTCTGCCAGTCCAGCCGTGAGCCAAACCTCGGGGCGTCCCTTGGGCGGTGGCGAATTTTTGGGGCACTTGAGGGGGGATTCCGTGGAGCGGTTGCGGTTGCGCTATCGCCTACGCTTTTCTGAGGATTTTGACTTTGTGAAGGGCGGGAAGCTGCCGGGGTTGTACGGGGGGACGGCTCCGAGTGGGGGCAATATTCCCGATGGAACGGATGGATTTTCGACGCGATTTATGTGGCGTGAGGATGGAGCCGGGGAGGTCTATGCCTATTTGCCGGACAGCCAGAATTATGGAACCTCCTTGGGCCGTGGCCAATGGCAATTTGTCCCGGGTACTTGGCAGACGCTGGAGCAGGAGCTGATCCTCAATGAACCAGGCCAAGCGAATGGTCAGTTGAAGGTTTGGCTGGATGGCAAAGTCGTTTTTTCCGCAACGAACCTTCAGTTCCGCACCGAGGAAAGCCTGAAAATCAATGGGATTTATGTTTCTAGTTTCTTTGGTGGAGGGGATGCTGGGTACGCAACGCCCAGAGATGTCCACATTGACTTTGCTGATTTTGAAGTGTGGGAGCCGTAGGGAAACGTCCCCAATTCATGCTTGCTCTCAAATATCCGAGGAGGAGCAGATGTGATCTCCAGCATGGCTTGGCCCGGGTTGTGTTGATCTGAACTATCTGCTCCCAATCGAAATCGGCGTCATTTCATATTCTCTTGCCACAGGATCAAAAAATCGAAAGTCCTACCGAGACAACAGAAATTCCGCAAAAAAATGACTCAAATTAATCCATACTTCCTCTGATCTTTGTTCGGAGGAGTGCTGTCACGATGGGGTCAACCCACGAGGTTCATGCCTCAACCGATTGATTCACAAGCAGCACGCTCTACCACTTCACTATGAATATCAAGCATCTCTTTGGGTCCTTGCTCGTTGCCGCAACGGTTGCCGTCGGTACTGCCGAAATCGCCTCGGCCAACTCCGCCTACATCAGAGGCCAGGATTATGGCTCCCGCGTGACCCTACGTTCTGGTCCCTCCACCCAAACCCAATCCCTGGGCTATGGTTTGGTCGGTCAAGACGTTGATGTTCTAGAGTCCTTCTTTAACCGGAACGATGGCTACACCTGGAACAAGGTTTACTTTTACGAGAGTGGTGCCATTGGTTGGATGCGCGGTGACTTTATCGGTTTCTACACGCCCAGCCACTAGGCTTCTGCTCCAGACACCGGGTTTTTAACCAAAATCTTGAGCAAAACCGTCGCAAAAACCCGGTTTCTCAGCTCTCGCCTCGGTTTCAGACACCGGGTGTTTGCGATAGTCTTTAGGCTGTATCTAGAACCTGACTAAACACCTGGTGTCTCGCCATTGCTCAGTTTCGTTCCTCCCACCCCCGTAGTTTCTCCGGATTCAACAATCCCTGCGGATCGACCTTCGCCTTAAACGCAACCTTTGCCGGATCGACCTGGCCGCTACC
>CALIJJ010000178.1 GCA_938017515.1 uncultured Pseudanabaenaceae cyanobacterium | reverse complement strand
ATGGGGTTGTTATTCACATCCACAATGGGAGCCAGGAGCCAGTTCAAACCAATGGCATTCGCCTCCTCGGCGGTGGCGGCCCCCATTTGCTGGGCTAGGTTGACCGCCAGGTCAGGATTTTCTTGGGCGATCGCTCCCAGTGCCATGGGCGGCGGCATCCAAATCGCCCCAGCAAAGCGTTGCCCCACGCCCTCTTCAATATCGGCAGCGAGAAGCAGCGGTAGCTCAGCCCATTCCTGAAGTTGTTGCGTTCGCAACGCAAGCTCCGCCGCACTGCCCCCCAGCAGGATGACGCCCCCAACACCCAAGTCTTTCACCCAATGCTTGAGCGTGGCATTGGGGGCTTCCCATTGGGGATAGCGAATCTGATGATCGAACAGGTGCCCGGTGGTTCGTACCACAAAGAGTTGAGCGACCTGCTGTTCCAGGGACAGGGTTTGCCAGTCGGGGAGAATACGCTGCATGAACAAAGACCACTGGGGTCACGAAGCTGTAGCTGTAGCGTCGGTGTAGAAGGTGTTTCCCGTCAAGGGGAGGCCATGGCAAAATGCAAGAACAAGATGCAATGGCAAGAGGACGATTCGGAGACCCCCATAGCAACATCACAAACAACACGACAAACAACGCCACAAACAACGCTACAAAACATCGGCCCCTAGAACATCGGGTCCTGAAGGATAATCAAACCAACCGGCTGTTCTGGAAACCGGCTGCTCTAGAGAAGAAAACGCAATGAAAATCTGGGTAGATGCTGATGCTTGTCCCAACGCCATTAAGGAAATTCTCTTTCGTGCCGCCAAACGCACCGGCAGAACGCTGACGCTGGTGGCCAATTACCCCAGTGATGTACCCAGCTACGTTGAAATGCTGGTGGTTCCCAAACGCTTTGATGCCGCCGACGACAAAATTCTAGAGCTGATGACCACCGGAGATCTGATCATCACCGCAGACATTCCCCTGGCCGCAAAAGCCCTAGAACAGGGCGGTTACGTCTTCAATCCCCGTGGCGACGAATACACCAGCCGCAACATTGGTGAACGCCTCGCGATGCGTGATCTACTCGAATCCCTACGCGGCGGAGCAGAGCCCGTCGGCGGCGGGCCACCACCCTTTAACAACCGCGACAAAGCCAACTTTGCCAACCAGCTCGATCGCTTTCTCGTGAAACATCAGGCTTAGCTTGTCATCAGATTTCACGCAGCCTCAGCCAGGATCAATATCATCACAAATCCCGACATCACCGCACCCAGCCGACGATCGCCAACGGAACAGCAATCTGGCAGCATGAGAGAGAGTAAGAGAATAACCCCGGTCACCCCTTCGTCCCTGACTCACCATGCGTCGCTTTCCTCGGCTCCCCTTCGCCGTCAAATTCAGCCTGGCTATTTCAGCGATCGCCGTTGGGATGACCACCATCAGCGTCTCCTTCATGTACGCCCAACTCTACGACCTACTGGTGCGGCAAACGGCAGAGCTGCTCAAGGACGTGGGGCAAACCAGCAGCTTTCTGTTTGATGCCGAGGCCCAAGACAGTCTGCTCAACCTGAAGGCAGCAGCGGCAGCGCGATCGCAACCCATCACCCCCGAAATGCTCGCCATGCCACCGGGAGAGACCACCCTGACCCTCGCCCCGGACGTGGCTGAAGCCTTGATGGCAAGCCCAGATTTTCAGACCTTAGTTCAGATCATGCGCCGCATCGGTGAGGGCAGCCGAGCCAGGATGCTCCTTCCCCAATCCTTCTATCGCCAGCCCGACCCCAAAGGCGCCACCAATCCCACCACCATCTCCACTTACCTAATGGTGGAAGTCGCCGAATCCCCTGACCGAAAAGTCGTTAAATTTATTGCCGATGGCCTCTACGAACGCCGCCCAAACTGGCCCGGCAATCCCATTGGCAATTTGTATCGCATTCCCGACGAATTCTTTGCCACAGCCTTCGAGGGACAGGCTCAAATTGCCCCCAGCTTCTACAGCGACGAATTTGGCACCTGGCTCACCGCTGTTGTTCCCCTCAAAAATAGACGGGGGGAAGTCATTGCAACGCTAGGGCTCGATTTTGATGCCACCCAAGAAGTTGCTCAAGTGGAACAGTTGCGCTGGATTTGCATCGGCGCAGTACTGGTAAGCCTGGTGCTTTCCATTGCCGTCGCCAGCGCTTTGGCCCGTTGGCTGGCGCCCCCCATCGCAGAATTACGGGCAGGGGCAGAGCGGGTCAGCCGCCAGGATTACAGCACGTTGGTGACCGTCAGTAGCCCCATGGAACTGAGACTGCTGGCGATCGCCTTCAATGGCATGGTCCAGGAAATTCGTAAGTACGCCCATTCCCTCAAAACCCAAAACAAGGCACTGGAATCCCGTGTGCAGGCCAGAACCCGAGAATTGAGGCAAACCCTAGACGTGCTCAAAGCCACCCAGGCAGAACTCATGATTGAAAATGCTCTGCTGAGAACCGATCAATGGTCAACCAAGGATCACTATCAGGTGGGAGGCAGCTTGCCCTTCGATGCTCCCACCTATGTGGTTCGCCAGGCCGATCGCGATCTCTACCAAGCCCTCCGACAGGGCCAATACGGCTATGTCCTCAATGCTCGGCAAATGGGAAAATCGAGTCTGCGCGTGCAAATGATGAAACAAATGCAGGCCCAAGGCAGCACCTGCATTGCCATTGACCTATCCATCATGGGCTCCAAAGATATTACGATCGAACAGTGGTACGCGGGGCTGATTCATGTCCTAGCCCGAGAACTCACTCCGCTTCATCGAGCCGAGATACGAGAGTGGTTGCGTCAGCATCATTTTCTCTCCCCAGTTCAGCGTCTCCAGACCTTTGTCCATGAGGTTCTGTTGGAACAGATAAAGCAGAATCTCGTCATTTTTATTGACGAGATTGACAGCGTTCTAGCACTCACCTTTTCGGCGGATGATTTTTTCATCTGGATTCGCGACTGTTTTAATCGCAAAGCCGATGAACCGAATTATCGTCGCCTCAGCTTTGTCCTCCTGGGTGTGGCCACCCCCGAGCAGCTCATCCAAGATCCCTATCGGACTCCCTTCAACATCGGTCGGGCCATACAGCTCAGTGGTTTTCAAGCCCACGAAGCCTATCCTCTCCTGCGCGGATTGCCTGACGCCCTCGAACGCCCTCAGGTCGTTCTCCAGCAAGTTCTAGACTGGACATCGGGGCAACCCTTCCTGACCCAAAAAATTTGTCAGCTCATTCGTAAGAGCGACCGGATGATTCCAGCGGGAGAGGAACAAGCTCGGGTTGAAGCCCTGGTGCGATCGCAACTCATTGATCACTGGGAAGCCCACGATACGCCGGAACATCTCCAGACCGTTCGCAATCGCCTACTGGCGGATCCCCAACGAAAACAACGTCTCCTCCAGATCTATGAACCATTATTGACAGGTCAAAGCATTCTGGCGGACGACAGCCCCGAGCAATGTGAACTGCTCTTATCGGGACTAGTCGTGAAGCGTGACGGTCAGCTCTACATCGCCAATCGCATCTATGGTGCCGTTTTTAATGCAAACTGGGTGGCCCGCATGCAGCAGCGCACAGCCATGGCCTAGGCAAGCTCGCAGAAAGGGCTCGCAGCATTTCTCGTCAGGCTCAGCCGCATCCAAGGTGCCCAGTTAGCTCAAGGCTCAGTTACCTCAAGGCTCAGTTACCTCAAGAAGGATAAGCCTCAAGAAAGACAGGCCTCAAGAAAAACAAAAAGTAGGACGCAAGCTCCAAGCCCGATGACCCACACTTCGAGCACCCCAAAAATTCAAGCTTTGCAACAGTCAGCTCCGATTCGGACAAGAATCAGAAACAATCAAAGCAGTGGATCAAACAAAGCAGTGGGTCAAACAAAGCAGTGGATCAAACGATTTGGCTCCAAGCACGGAGTCAGTGAATGGGCTTCATCAGGCTGCTGGCGTGATCCCTATCGCTGACTTCAGCCATCCCTCGGGTAGGGCCTCTCTATGAAAACCACATTGGAAACACAGCCGGGAAAGGTCGTTGCATCAGCACTGACGACTCCCAGATTCGATCGGAACATCGGTCGGGGCATCGGTCAGAAGAGCATCGGTCGGAGTACCGGCATGACGCTCACGGGTATAACGCTTACAGGTATCACACTTTCAAGTATCGCGATCGCCAGC
>CALIJJ010000177.1 GCA_938017515.1 uncultured Pseudanabaenaceae cyanobacterium | reverse complement strand
CGGTCGGGGCCACCGTGGTACTTGAGATTTTTTTGGCGATCGCCCACCAAGCCATCGGTTGTAATTTCAACTTTATCGAGCGGTAGCTTAGGCACCCCGCCATCGGAGACATGGATATGGAGAATCTTACCCGTCATGATTTTGCCTGCCACATTTCAAACATCCACCCCGTTTCAAACATTCATTCTGCATCACACATCTACCTTGTAACTCAGGCCAAGCTCATCCCCGGTCATGCCACGGATGCCCCAGTTTTGTTTGGGCGTTTCGATTAGCGTGATTTCAATGTCATTCACTGGGATACCGAGCTGCCGATGGATGCGGGCCATCAGCAAGCGCAGAAGCTGCTTCTTGGTGTCGAGACTGCGGCCTTCAAACATGACGACTTCGATGATCAGGTACTGCGGCGTGCGCTCGGAATAGATGAAATCCTCGGGTTCCAGCATCAGAAAGCGTTGGAAGCGCTTATTCTCTGGCAGACCGAGGGCCTCCTGGGCACAGCTGTGGATAACATCCGAAAGCTGGGTACGAATGGGCTGGAGGGAATCTGCCCGTCCATAAATTTTGAACTGCGGCATGGGGGATAATGGAAAGCTTCATCCCTTAGGCTACCGGGAAATCAGCCATGAGCATCTCTTCGAAACCCACTTCGAAACCGACTGTATTTATTGACGGCGAAGCAGGCACCACAGGATTGCAAATCTACAATCGCCTGTCCCAGCGGGATGACCTAGAACTGGTGAGCATTGACCCAGACAAACGCAAGGATGCGGATGAGCGGGCGAGGTTGCTCAACAGTGTGGACCTGGCCATTCTCTGCTTGCCCGACGATGCGGCGCGGGAGGCGGTGAGCTGGGTGACCCATCCCACGGTAAGAATTTTGGATGCGAGCACGGCTCACCGCACCGCAGAGGACTGGGCCTATGGATTTGCGGAGCTGGTGGAAGGGGGAAAGGAGGCGATCGCCCAGTCCACCCGCGTCAGCAATCCCGGCTGCTATCCCACAGGATTCCTGGCCTGCATTCGTCCCCTGGTCAGCGCCGGACTGATTCCCAGCCATGCCCCGCTCACGATCAACGCGGTCTCTGGCTATACCGGTGGGGGACGCAAGCTCATCGAAGCCTACGAAGCAACCCATAGCGCAGCCAATAATGGCAAAGGCTCACAACTTCCCTACGCTCCCTACGGTCTTGCCTTTGGGCACAAACATGTCAAGGAGATGCACAAGTATTCGCAGCTAGACCATGCACCGTTATTCGTTCCGTCCGTGGGAGACTTTGCCCAGGGGATGCTGGTCCAGATTCCCCTGCCCCTGTGGTCCTTTGCATCTGCCGGTACAGAAACAGTCACAGGCGAAGCCCTCCATGCTGCACTGCACAGCTACTACGCCGACAAGCCCTTTGTTGGTGTCGCACCACTGAACGATAAAGCCAGTCTCCGCAACGGCAATTTCCTGGATATCCAAACTGTCAATGGCACAAATCAAGTGCAGATCTTTGTCTTTGCCAACGATGAGGCCCAGGAGGCCCTGCTCGTTGCGCGTCTCGACAACCTGGGCAAAGGGGCATCGGGGGCTGCAGTCCAAAACATGAACCTGATGCTGGGATTGTCGGAGCATGCCGGACTGACGGAAACCGCAGTCTACTAAGGGACTCTCTTCAGAATGGCTTCAGTCCAGAAAGAAGCAAACTCAGAATGTTCTTGTCGCACAGTTTATTAAGCATTGAACCGATATATTGATTGCAGGGCCAAAGGCGACGGCTGCTTTGGTGTCTTGCGTTTTATCTGGAAATGTTTATCTCGGTCGCGCCCATGTTTTTTGGGTGCGACCTTTCTTTTTTAAGCCATCAGATTGGATTAGGCTGAAATGACCCCATCAAGCCTTTTCAAAGCCAAAAACAAACTAAATAAAGTTTATTCTGAACGTTCCCGATAGCACACTCAAAAACTTAATCGCATTGTTCAAAATGAACAGTCATCACCCAAATAGAGAAGGTAGTTTGTAGTCAGCCAAACGGCACATGCAACGTTCTCCTGAGGATAGGATATGTCTACTTCTCTTATCAAAGGTTCCGTCAATGCAAACCGCTCCGACTCAGCATTTGCAATCAAGAATCACTCGGGTTCAGTTCATTGGAAAATAGCATCTGAAACGACATGGGAATCAGTAAGAATGGCGATCGCAGGCTACTGTGACCAAGTCAAGGAGACGTTTTCACCAGCGGAAGCAATTGTGCCCATTCCAGTCCCGAGGCCCTGGTAGAGATGATGGTGCTTTTTCCTTGATCAATCTTGGCAGTTCGCTCGACGACTGAATTAGAGCAGTTAACCTAACAACTGATTTGATTCAGCAGTCGGTAGAAAGTGTAGGTTCTTTCCTTTATAAGTTTAATCCCGGTGTTATCAATGCCTTTGGAGCGGGTTCTCCAAAGGCTTTTTTTATTGGCTTGCAATGAGATTTATTGGTTTAGGATTTGGCTATTAGACCTCTTGCATAAATCCTGGCCTTCTCCCTAAATCCTGGCCCTCTCCCTAAATCCCTCTCCCAAGCTTGGGAGAGGAACTTTGAGGCTCCCCTTCCCCCATGTTTGGGGGCAAGGGGTCGGGGGATGGGGGCAGATTTACATTCGTGTAAGAGGTCGATTGAGTCATTGATTCCATCGGATTGATCATTTTTTGATCGTGGCATAGAGTGCTTTGAATTCCCGCTGCCGCTCCTTATGAATCACAATGGCTTCAGGATAATCGCCTCGGGAAAACATACCGATCTGGCCGCTGAGAATATCCGAAGTATCGGCTGAATTCAATTCCGGCACCCACTGACGAATATACTCGCCGTCTCGATCAAATTTCTGGGCCTGG
>CALIJJ010000176.1 GCA_938017515.1 uncultured Pseudanabaenaceae cyanobacterium | reverse complement strand
CATCTTGCGGGGACGAGAGCAGGAGTGGAATATTTCCCGCCAGGAATTGCAGGTCTTGATTGATCTGGAATTGTTGACGGAAGAAGAGTTAGAGCGGGCGATCGCCTCCCAGTACAACCCCGCCCGCATCAGCTTCCACGGTGGCCCTGAATTCTGGATTAACGATGTCCTCAACCTTGGCGTTGACCCGGTTTATCTGCTGGACTGTCTCAAGCAAAAGTTTCTGGCGGCGGGGGGGCAATTATTGGAGCACAGGGCATTTGTAGGGGCAAATGTGTTGGGCGATCGCGTTGAGGTCACGACGGCTCCGGCCACAACGAAGCCCCAAGCACAGACCTCCCAAGCCCAACACCCGACCACCCTCACCACCCGTCTTTTGCTGGACATGATGGGCCACTTTTCCCCCATTGCTAAGCAGGCTCGCCAAGGACAAACACCCGACGGGATTTGTCTCGTTGTGGGTACCTGCGCCGAGGGCTTCGAGAACAACGAGACCGGCGACCTCATGGCCTCGTTCACCCCCATGGCGAACCAGTGCCAATACTTTTGGGAAGCTTTCCCGGCCAAGGATGGCCGCACTACTTACCTCTTCACCTACATTGATGCCCATCCCGATCGCCCTAGCCTGGAAACGTTATTCGACGACTACTTCGAGCTGATGCCCCAGTATCAGCAGGTGGCGCTGGAAACCCTCAGATTCAACCGCGCCCTTTTTGGTATCTTGCCGTCCTATCGTCAGAGTCCACTCAAACCCGCTTGGGACCGAATATTGCAAGTGGGAGACAGCAGCGGCACCCAGTCTCCGCTGAGCTTTGGCGGTTTTGGGGCACTGTTGCGACATTTAGAACGACTGGTCACCAGTTTGGATGGAGCCCTGCAGGCGGATAGCCTGACGCGATCGGATCTGGCGCTCATCAATGGTTACCAGCCCAATCTTTCGGTGACGTGGCTGTTCCAACGGGCCATGAGCATCGGCATGGAGCAAAGCGTCGCGCCCAACCAAATTAATGACCTGCTCTCCACGGTGTTCAGCGTGATGGATGCCTCTGGCGAAGCGGTGCTCAAGCCCTTTTTACAGGACGTTGTGCAATTTCCAGCCCTGGCTCAGACGATGCTCAAAACCGGCATTGCGGCTCCGGGGACGATCGCGAAAGTCATTCCCCAAGTGGGTTTGCCTGCGCTGGTGGGCTGGAGTGGCCACTACGGAGCCCTAGCCGGATATAGCCTGCTCAACGTTCTGGCATCCCAGATTTTCTCCCGCTCCGTGCCGTCATCAGCTTCCGTTAAACCATCCCCTGCTCAGCTCCGTCTCCGGCAATGGCGTGAACTCCTCCGCTATGGATCGGGGGGCGATTATCACGGGTAGTAGGATGGATCTAGCCCATGCATCCTTCACGTTTCCCGTTCCCTTGACTCCACTTTTCACTCCTCACACTCAGGCACAGAAGCAATTTCAGGCGGCGATCGCCCAACCCGACGAGCAGATCGACCTCGCTCGCGCGAGTCTCTGTATTGCCCAGGGCCAGTACCTCGATCTCGATCCGGCCTACTATCTCAACCTCTTAGACAGCATCGCCCTCGACATTCAATCCCGTCTCCCCGAGGAGCGCTATCCGCTGCGGGTGATCAAAACAATCAACGAGCATCTGTTTGGCGAGCTGGGTTTTCAGGGCAATCACGATAGCTACTACGACCCCCGCAATAGCTTTCTGAATGAGGTGATCGATCGCTGCACCGGCATTCCCATCACGCTGTCCGTGGTGTACCTCGAAATCGCCAAACGCCTCAATTTCCCCATGGTCGGCGTCGGCATGCCCGGCCATTTCATCATTCGTCCCCAGATCGAAGACATGGCGGTTTATGTGGATCCTTTCCATGGCGGGGAAATTATGTTCGAGCAGGACTGTCAGAAGCGGCTGGAAAGCATTTATCAGCGCTCCATTACGTTTCGGACCGATATGTTGCCGGATGTAAGCAATCATCAGATCCTTCGACGGATGCTGACCAATTTAAAGATTATTTATCTTAAGGAAGAGGCTTTTGGGAACGCTCTAAATACGATCGAATGGTTACTCCTGCTCTGTCCCGATGAGCCCATGGAATTGCGCGATCGCGGCCTCGTACTTTACGAGCTGGAACGCTGGGAGGCATCTCTCCAAAGCCTGGAGCAGTACCTTGACCTTTGGCCCATGGCCGAAGACGGTCGCGTCATTCGGGAGCTTTTAGAGCACATGCGACGTCAGCTATGACGTCGGCTATAACGTTTACCTCGGAGATTTCGTTTCTGTATGCAGTCCCGCCATCCCCAAGCCCCTAGGGCCATTGCTATCACCCAAACTGCTGCCCCTCGAAAGCGTTGGTACAAGACCCTTGAGTTTGCGCTGGCCGCTGCCACCGGTGCTGCGATCGCCCTCTTGGCTGCCATGCCCAAGGCATCCGCTCTAGAAAACATTGAGCTGAACTACGGCAGCATGTTCAAGCTCGACTTGCCCATCACAGAATTGGAAGCCTTTGTGGAGACTGGCGAAGCCTCGGACAATCTCCAACTCTTGCTCGATCTCGGTCAAGTCGAAATCAGCCAAGCCCAGCAGCTTCTCTCCGAAGAACTCGCCGTGGACAGCACACTCACGGAGCGGATGCTGGAAAGCTACCTCGGCGAGGTCCTGCTGAAGGACATGGCCTCCGTTGTCAATCCAGGCAATGGTCGCGAGCCTTGGCAAGACATTCGCACGGCCATGGTCAGTGCTTCATCCGACGAGACCCTTTCGGCTCTCGAAGTGCTCAAGTCCTACGGGCCCGAGACCCTATCCATCGATGGTGAAAAGGCCATGGTAATTTTTGGCCGCCTCCAGTCGGATTTTGGAGATATTCAACAAATTTTGGGGGTCCGTTCCCTCAAGGATTTGACCCATGCGAATTGTGAACCCAAAAATTAATTCTCCATCTGAGAACCGACAAATCTGACAGATTTTAACGCCGAGGCCCACTGCATTGCAGTGGGCCTCGTTTATCTAACAATGAATCACCGCTCAAGTCATTATTCAGGGCGATGCAATTTTGATAGGCATAAAATGATTCATGCCACCACTAGAGCCGTTCTGCCACTTGCTTCAGCCGTCGCAATTGAGCTGACATATCGGCTTGAGTCCATCGTTGGGCAAAGGTTTTGAAACCGAACTGAACCACTGGGTTAGGAATCTCAAACTCAAAGCGATTGAGCAAACGAGTCCCGCTGGCCTGGGGTTCACATTGCCAGCGATCGCGTCCTCGAAAGAAACCATCAAATCCCCAAACGACGAGACCGGGAGAACGTTCCTGCACGGTACTTAACAGCGTCGCTTGCAACAACGGTACCTTCAGCCGAAACCGCATCTGACTCCCCACCTCAGTACTCCAATCCCCAACGGGTTCGCAGCACAACGCCGGGTTGAGCCAGCGATGCATCAACGCCTGGTCGGTAAAACATTGTTCGACTTGAGTCGCTGTTGCAGCAATATCAATCGAATTTTCAAAGCAATTTTTGAAGGCTTTCATTGCACCGATTCACTCGAATTCTTTGAAATTATCCCTAGGGGAAAGGAGAAAACAGCAATGAGCCCTATCTACCTCGAAGACTTGTACCGCCAGCATCTTCCCCTGCATCTTAATTAATTTTTTCAATCGGCCAAAAGTATCGTTCTCAATTCATAAAAAGTGAAAACTTACCTCATAAAAAGCTGAAAATTCCATCATTGACGAATGTTTTTTACAAAAAATGACCCGGATAGTTAAATTGTTGTGCCTGTTATCTTTTTTCTGGCAGAAACTCTACTAGTATTTACGAACGCTAGACTGCTGGGCACTTGTATCCCAGCTCTCTGACTGGCTCTGTGCTTTCGGGCTAATGATGGGGTTCAGGGAAGAAAGCAGGTTAGACGGAGTCCTGTTGGGAGCACTGGCTGCCATTGGGACGACTTGTACTGAATCAATTGGAGTATCGAAAGGTGTCAGTAGACCTCGTTCGATTATCCCCATGGATTTAGAGTTCTTTCGTTGACCCGTGTTTGGTTGGCCAAAGTATCTCGTCATTCGGTGCAAAAGGAACGATAAGGAGTTGCAGCTCCCCACCGTTCCATCCGTTGAAATCATCGCCTTAGCAGTTGAGTTTCACAGTTTCGCGTTTCTGTAGTCCTCTCGAGCCCGGTGATGACTTATATGTATGATAATTTACTTGGGCTATCCGTGCTTTCCACTTCAGCGCTACAGTCCCCCGGACATACGTTGGGTGCAATAGCTGGGATTAGCCCCGATCTGATCGTTTCCTACGGCACCAAGCTCGTGGGCGCTCTCCTGATTTTGTTTGTGGGAGCCATCATCGCTCTCGTCGTTTCTTCGTTTGTCAAAGGCATCCTGAAGCGCACGAGCTTTGATAACAAAATTGCTGAGGCACTCGGTGGCTCTTCCTTCCCCATTGAAGAATGGGTCGGAAAGGGAGCTTTCTGGGGCATCATGCTCTTCGCGATCATTGCTGCCCTAGAGGCCTTTGGTCTGCGTCAAGTTTCTGAGCCCCTGCAAGGTTTCCTTGGCGAAATCACTTCCTTTGCGCCTCGTCTTCTGGCGGCTGGTGCATTGGCTGGTGCGGCTTGGCTTGTTTCTACTGTTGTTAAAACGATCTTCAGCAAAGGCTTTGATAGCTTTGGGCTGGGCGATCGCCTCTCTAGCTTCAGTGGCGACCCCGAAGCGGCGAAAGAAACCGAGGGCATGGGAGATACCCTTGGGAATCTTCTCTACTGGTTGGTTTGGCTGCTCTTCCTGCCTCTCATCCTCAATGCCCTGGAATTGACCGCAGCGCTGGGTCCGGTCAACAACCTGACTGAGCAGCTTCTGTCTGCCCTGCCCAACATCTTTAAGGCTGGCATCATTGGCTTTGTGGGTTGGATTGTTGCCAAAATTGTTCGTGCCATCATCTCCAACTTCCTGGCAGCGCTGGGCGTAGATAAGTTGGGCGATCGCATTGGCCTCAACGACATGGGCCAGTCCCTGTCTGGCATCGCCGGTACTCTGATTTTCTCCTTCATTCTGGTCATCACGGCGATCTCTGCCCTGACCGCACTTCAGATTGAAGCCATCACTGGCACAGCGGTTCCCATGTTGGAGCGCATCATGGCTGCGATTCCTGCTTTCATCGAAGCGGGCATCATCATGGCTGTGGCTTTCTTCATTGGCCGCTTTGTCTCCACCCTGCTTTCCCAGGTTTTGTCCAGCATTGGCTTCGACAACATCGTCTCCACGCTTGGCTTCCAGGATTTGGGTGGCGAGCCGACCGATGCGGCGGGTCTGTCTTCCTCTCCTGAGTTCAGTTCTGAGGGTGACCTCGGCACCGCTCCTGCGGTTGAGTCTGCGGCTAAGAGCCCTTCGGAGATTGCCGGTGTTGTGGCCTTCGTTGCTGTGATGCTCTTCGGTGCAATGGAAGCGGTTGCAGCTCTGAACCTGGCCACGCTGACGGAACTCATCCAAGGGATTGTCGCCATTGCTGGTCAGATTGCAGCTGGTGCTGTGGTCTTCGCCATTGGCCTCTATCTGTCCAACTTGGCGTTCCGCTTGGTCAGTATGTCCGGTGGAAACCAGGCGAAGATTCTGGCCCAGGCTTCTCGCATTGCTATCCTGGTGCTCGTTGGCGCGATGTCGCTCCAGCTCATCGGGATTGCTCCCAGCATCATCAACTTGGCCTTTGGTCTGTTGACCGGTGCGATCGCAGTGGCGCTTGCTATTGCGTTTGGTCTCGGTGGCCGCGAGGCGGCTGGCGAGCAACTGCGCGAGTGGTTGGGCTCCTTCAAGGGTTAATCCAGCAAGGGTTAATCCAGTTGACGGTTGATCGGAATGCTCGATTGAACAATATCTAGCTGTCTGATACCGACTGAAAAAGACCTCCCCTCAGCGATAGGCTGGGTGGAGGTCTTTTTGGGTGTGTAAGAGTTTCATGGTGCGTTCTTTCTCTACAGTCATGGCGGTACTTCTGACGGTAATGATGGGACCTGTTCCCGCCATTGCTGCGTTTGTTCGCCCTGAAAAAAGTCAGGAAGCGATGGTGGTATCAGCCCATCCCCTTGCCACAGCAGCAGGGGTTGCGATACTCCGTCGGGGTGGTAATGCTGTCGATGCAGCTGTGGCCACCGCCTTTGCCATTTCAGTGGTGGAACCCTTTTCTGCTGGTCTGGGTGGCGGTGGCTTTGCACTGATTCATCACAGCATTCTGCCTCCCAAGCATCATTTGCAACGCGAGCTTGACCCGAGCGATTCAGGGGGTGCTACATCAGCACTCGCTTCGTCAAACGTACCGTCAACGGTTACGGCCCTAGATTTTCGTGAGCGTGCCCCCGGTGCCGCCAGCCGTGATATGTACCGCAGTGCGACTGGGGACGTGGATAACAATCGTAGTCGCTTGGGTCATCTCGCCGTTGGTGTGCCCGGGACGGTCGCTGGGCTCAAGGCCATGCATGATCGCTATGGAAACCTCAACTGGTCCCAGGTGCTCCAACCGTCGATTGTGATGGCGGCCCAGGGGATTCCGGTGAGCGATCGCCTTCAACATGCCATTCGTAGTAGCCAAGACTCGCTCTCCCAAAACCCAGCCGCCGCCGACATTTTTCTGGTTGCAGGTCAGCCCCCCGATGTCGGCCATATCTTGAAACAAGCTGACCTTGCCCGGACCCTGCGGCAGATTTCCCAGGAGGCAGATAGCTTTTACCGTGGCGACATTGCAGGTGCGATTGCCAAGGACATGGCTGCAAACGATGGTCTAGTCACCCGTTCTGACCTTGAAACCTACCGGCCCATTTGGCGAGATCCCATCTGTGGCCCTTTTCGGGTGAAAACGCCCGCAGAAACCGCATCAGATACCTATGACGTCTGTTCCATGCCGCCTCCCTCTTCCGGCGGCGTTCATCTTTTGCAAATGCTCAATTTGCTGGGAACCGCAGATTTAAAAACAAAAGGATGGCACCATCCCGATAGCCTTCATCTTTTGGCGGAGGTCATGAAAATTGCCTATGCCGATCGGGCAGAACACTTAGGGGATCCTGATTTTGTCGCAGTGCCTGTGGCAGCTCTCGTGAACCCGGCCTATGGGGAGGCCCGTCGCAGCGAAATTGAGCCGCAACGGGCTCGATCTCCCCAGGAGGTGAAGGCGGCTGATGGGAAGATGCTAGAACGCTATGGCCAGCTGAAGGAATCTCAGGACACGACCCATCTGACGGTGGTCGATGGCGATCGCAATGCTGTCAGTCTGACCTTCACCATCAATGGCCGCTTTGGTGCAGGGGTTGTGGCGGCAGGTACCGGCATCGTCCTCAACAACGAGATGGATGATTTTGCCATCGCCCCCGGTGTCCCCAACCTCTATGGGCTTGTGGGGGGAGAGGCCAACGCCGTGGCTCCTGGCAAAACACCGCTATCTTCGATGACACCTACCATCGTGTTGCAGGACGGACAATTTCGTTTAGCAGTGGGTGCTCCGGGGGGCAGCACGATCATTACAACGGTGCTGCAGGCTCTCCTCAATGTGTTGGTTTACGACTTGGATGCAGGCGCGGCGATCGCGGCTCCCAGGCTTCACCACCAGTGGCTTCCCGAAACACTGCGGCTAGAGCGCTGGGGATTTGATCAACTCACCCTAGACGATTTGGAATCCCGAGGGCATAAACTCGAACAGCAAACAGGATGGGGGAACGGTAATCTCATCCAAGCGACGCCCGATGGAACCCTTGAAGGGGCTGCAGATCCGCGTGGAGAAGGGACTGCCCAGGGATTTTAAAGCGAAGTCATTGACCCATTATTCGCTGAGTCACCAGTCATTTGCTGAGCCATCAGTCATTCGCTGGGCAATCTGTTCCACAATCACGCCTGGAACAGATTGCCCAGCAAGGCGAATCATCGCGAGTACATCAGCTCAGGGGAATTCCCCATGGAGCCCAAGTTCCACCCGCCTCGCAACGAACTCGGTCCGCCGCCCTGACGGCGCTCTCGCCAATCGCGAATGGAGGAGGCCATCCTTGCGGAAGGAGAAATGTAACCACTTCCCTGGGCACTGTCTTCAGGGGTCGGTCCTTGGCGATGCATACATTGCTCTAGCTCACCCCGAAACTCTTCGACATCGAGCATCTTGAGCACTTCGTCCGCAGAGTTATAGCGATCGCGCAGGGAAACATTCACCATTCCTTCGATAATGCGCATCATCGGCTTGCTAATGCTCACCTTATCCCGCCACATAATTTCCCCGGTTGACGGATCAGCGCCCAACTTCGCCGGTGATTTGCCCGTCAGTAGAAAGATGCAGGTGACACCCACGGCATAGACATCGGTCGAATACGTTGCGCGCAACGCCAATTGTTCTGGCGGCGCAAATCCCATTGTTCCAACAAAGTGGGTTGTCGCAGCCCGGTATGTGTCCTCTTGGTCCATGGCAACACATTCCTTCACTGCGCCAAAGTCCAACAGGACAAGACGTCCCGTCGTGCGACAGCGCATCAAATTGGGCGGCTTAATATCGCGGTGAATCACCTTGTGCTCATGCACATAGGTGAGTAGCGGCAAAATCTCGACTAAGAATGCGCGGACGTCCCGCTCAGACCAAATCCCCTGATGTTTCACCAATCGACTTAGCGTGCTTCCGCGTACGTATTCCTGAACCAGGAAAAACTCGCCGTCGTGCTCAAAATAATTGATCAGTGTTGGAATCTGAGCATGCCCGCCCAGCTCTCCCAAAATCCGTGCCTCACGCTCAAAACGCTTCTGGGCGCGGAGCAGGGCTGACCTATCCCTCAATTTGGGGCAAAGCTGCTTAATAACGCATAGCGGCTTGGAAGGAAGCTGTACATCTCGCGCTAAAAAAGTGATGCCAAACCCACCTTTACCAATAGCCTTTAGGATGCGGTAGCGTTCCTTGAAGACATGGGAGGTACCGCACATGGCCAACAAAGCACTGCGACGAGGCGTTGCTGGCGAGCCCTGATTAAAAGGAAGTAAATTGTCCTGCGCGGGCTTCTCCATAGGAATACTGGATGATGTTGCCTGAGTCAGGGCGACAAACGCGCTCTCTTTGTTCACAGTATAAGCACAAATGCCGGGGTTGGAAGGCTACAGCACACCTAGGTGTCTCAGGATATTCCGCAGCATCTCCTTCCCTCAGCTTAAATCTAGCGTCCGGTCAGAAGAATCGGAGGGCGATCGCCTCAGCCTTCATCGAAGATTTAGACATCCCTGATTCTTGCTTAAAGTCTATCCAGTCGGGAGACCTCCACTGCGTCAAAGTAGGGAGCCCAGTGAGCAACTCCTTTTTCGTTTTTGCAGCTTACCCTTGTGCTGTCCAAGTCTTCCCGATCCCATCTTTGCTTAAATGCACATCAGAGTTCATGACCCCTTAGAAATCCTGGGAAGTCACTAACTCTAATATTTTTCAATGCTGATTTTTAAAAAGATAAGCCTGTCTTACAAATTGATAGTAAGACAGGCTCTAATTATTGACTGTTCGTCTTTCAACCGAAAAAACTAAGAGGACTATCTCCAACAGGAGAACGAATCATTAGCTCCATCGCATTGTCAGTCCACAGTCTGTTGTTATTCATTCAGCGATTCGTGGCAGCGAACTTAATCATCTGTCTCAGCATCAACATCCCGCTGAATCAAATGAATATGCTTATAGCCTAGCTTCACGTCAAATTCATCGCCTGGCTTCAATCCCATCGACTTGGTATAAGCGGCACCGATCAAGATCTGGCCATTTTTTTGGACCGTGACTCGATAGGTTGCTTCACGACCCCGGCGTTGGGATGTTTCGTTGTCTAGCGTTAGACCCTTTGCCTTTAGCAGCTCCTCATAGAAGTCGGCAACATTAATCCGAACTTCCCCTTTACGTGTCTTTGAGGCATAGCCGCATAAGCGAGCCAATTCTCGACGGGTCGGGTTTTTCCTTTCTTCCTTCAACTCTTTCACTTTTTGAAGGAGAGGCTTTCCAGTCAATTGTTCTGTAGCGGTCTCACTCATTTGCAGATCAATAGTGGGTAGATTAATTAAATTCTTCTTTTTCCAGCGTATTAGACCTATTCGATTTAAGTCAATTAAAATTGTTTTTGATTTATTCTGAACAGCCTGTTTCCTATCCATAATCTCGTCAGATTTACAAGAATCTAATCAAGATGCTTCAGAGCAGGAATGTAGAGCCTAAAGTCCTTTTTCTAAAGGCTCAAGACAATTGCTCCCCTTCAGACGATTCATTCGATGGTTCATGGGGAGCAATGTCCGCAGGACTTCTTTGTGGTGGGCAGAACTACCCGCGTTACGCTGAATTGAATTGCTATCGATGGATAGACCCTTGCGGGGTGTCCCCACCCTCATTTTTTTCAGACAAGAGTGATTTTTAATGTTTCGCTATGTTTCGCATTCTTTTGTTGGATTGGCAGCGTTACCCTATTGCGTTGGCTATTCTGTCTGCCCATGGGATTCCATGGCTCTGATGCGTGCGTCTGCAATGAAAAGCAGGCTCGAGAGGGGCAACTCTCGAGCCTGCTTTTCGGTGTGAATGGGCAAAGGGGGCTGAGACCTCGGTGCCCTTTAAGTGATTTCGGATGAAGTGATGTTGGATTAAGCGATGTCGGAACTTATTTGCCCGATTTGAAGCTATCCACTTTCCGGCTGAAGAGGTCGGTGAAGTAGGTGATCACCTTGCGTGGTCGCGTCTTGATGTTGACGCTGAGAGACATGCCAGACTGTAACTGGACTTCTTTCATGCCGTCATTGCCCCTCACTCGAATCGTTTGCTCATCGAGCTGCACCTCTGCCGGAAAACGATAGAACTGATAGATCTGGTCCGGAGGTAAGGCATCATCGCCAATGGACATCAACGTCCCTTCAATATCGCCAAACTCGCTGAAGGGAAAGGAATCGATCCGAACATCCACTTTCATGCCCTCCTCCACAAAGCCAATATCCCGGTTTGTGATGAAGACCTTCGCGATCAGACCCTCTTCGGGGACGATTTTTAAAATCGGTTCGTTGGTGTTCACCACATAGCCAATGCCCGTGGGCTTCATGTCAAAGACCTTGCCAGTCACGGGGGCTGTCAAGACTTGGTAGCCCAGGTTCACGCGGCTTTGGCTAATCTGACCATCAATTTCAGAAATGCGTCGCTTATTGTCAACGACCAACTTGGTCAATTGGCTATCGATCTCTGCGATGCGCTTTTCGTTGTCGGCGATGCGACCGAGGGGATCCTGTTGGGAGCGCGCGACCGTGTTGGTGAGTTCCTCTTCCGCCTGAGAAACGGCCAATTCTAAGCGTCCTTGTTCTTGCTGGAGCTGTAACAGTTCTGCTTGCTGATTCGTTACCTCGGCCTGGCGATTGTTGACCTCTGCGGCTTGACGTTCTACTTCGGAGCGCGCCGTGCCCACTTCCTGCTGCTGGCGCAGATATTGGACATTGGCAATGCCCCCCTCTTCTGCCAAGGGACGAATATCGTTCAGAATCTTTTCATCAATGGCGAGGCCATCTTCAGAACGCTTCAGCTGTCCTTGGGCACTCAGAAACTGGCTTTCTGCATTGGCCAATTGCTGGCGGGTATTTGCGAGACGAATTTGAACCTGATTGAGCTGCTGAGTCAGTTGGGAAATGGCGAGGCGGGCGGCGCCTTCACGGGAGCTCTTCTCAGCCAAGTTGGTCTGAAGACGAATGCGCTGGGCATCGTCGAGGGTGGTCAAATCGGTGCCCGTCATCTGAGCACGGAAGAGATCATTCTCTGACACGAGGGCCGCCCGGTTGTCCGTGAGGGAAGCCATGCCCGCAGGCACATTCTCGGGGATGGGGATTGTTGCGCCCAGACCGTCAAGCTGAGCCTGATAGTAGCGGTTCTCAGCCGTGAGCGCCGCACGTACATCAACCAAAGAATCCAGTTCAGCTTGGGAGGCGACTTGGTCAAAAACAATGAGTTCTTGACCCTTGATGACCGTATCTCCTTCGCTCACTGCGATGTCTGTCACGACCCCCCCGAGGGGAGCTTGAATATCCTTCACTGCGCCCTGGGGCTCAAGTTTCCCCTGGGCTGGAATGGCTTCGTCCACCTCTGCCCAGGCAGCCCAGCCCACAGAAAATGTTGTGACGCCCATGATGACGCCAATGATGGCAAGGGCCCATACGGGGGTTTGCTTTAGGATGACTGGCCGATCAAAGACCAACTCTTCCGGCATCTTTTGGACGGGGGGCTGCTCGGGCGCTGCTCCATTCCCATTGCTGTTTCCATGGTTGCCGTTGCCGTTGCCGTTGCCATTTCCATTGCTGCCATTGCCGTTGCCATTAAAAGCAGCGGATCCTGACCCATTCTTGGACGCATGGCCATTATTTTGGCCAGCAGCATTTTGTTTAAGTGAGGAGCCGTCAGTTCTGGACATCGTTCTGGGTCCTGAGAAAGATAAAAGTTAACGTCAAGGAAAGGCGAAATACAGTGGAGGCGATCGCCTAGTCTCCACCACGGTCCTGCTGCTGGAACAAGGCATAGTAGCGACCTCGTTCTGCCATCAATTCGGCATGGGTCCCTTGCTCAACGATAGAGCCCTTATCCATCACCAAAATCAAGTCGGCATTCTGAATGGTGGTGAGACGGTGGGTAATGAACAGAACTGTTCTTCCCCGCAGTGCTTCCATCAGATTGAGGGAGACTTGACGCTCCGTGTCGTAGTCGAGGGCGCTGGTGGCCTCGTCCAAAATCAATAGACGCGGGTTTTGGAGGACGGTGCGGGCGATCGCAATCCGCTGTCGCTGTCCACCGGACAAGTTAGAACCACGCTCACCCACCGCTGAGTTGTAAGCCTGGGACATATCCATGATGAAGTCATGGGCACAGGCAATCTTGGCTGCTTCGATAATGGCTTCGGAGCTGGCATCGGGACGGGTTAAGGCAATGTTGTCCTGAATGCTGCCCTCGAACAGGAGTGAATCCTGGGGAACGATACCGACCTGACGGCGCAGGGAGTAAAGCTCAACCTTGTTAACGTCATAGTCATCGAGCAGGATGCGGCCGGAGGCAGGCTGGTAGAGACGGGGCAAAAGTTTGGTCAGCGTACTCTTACCCGAACCACTCTGACCCACGATGCCAACGAACTTACCGGCGGGAATATCAACGCTGATATTGGTGAGCTGAAGGGGTCCGTGGGCTGCAAAGCGGAAGGAGACATTCTCATAGCGGATGTTGCCATTCACCAAGGGCATGAGGATGTTATTGCGCTCTTCCTCCGTTTCCTCCTGGGGCGTATCAACAATGTCGCTGAGGCGTTCGAGAGACAGGGCGGTTTCCTGGAAGTTCTGCCAGAGCTGGGCCAAGCGCAGGAGCGGGCCGGTCACATAGCCAGAGATAATGCGGAAGGCAATCAGCTGACCCAGGGAGATTTCCTGTTGCAGAACCAGCCAAGCACCGACGCAGAGCACGAGCAGCGCCGACATTTTGTTGAGGAAGTCGCTGGTTGATGAGGCGATGGTCGAGGTGATAACGGTTTTGAAACCGGAGGAGACGTAGCGAGCATAGCGGTCCTGCCACTGCCAGCGAGCCTTGAGTTCGATGTTTTGTGCTTTGACGGTCTGAATCCCGGAGAGCGCTTCCACCAGATAGGACTGAGTTCGGGCGTAGTTCTCAGCCTTGCGCCGCAGCAGTCGCCGGACAATGGGAGCGAAGATGAGGGTGACCGCAACGAACAGCGGAATGCTGAATAGGGCAACCAGGGTCAGCTTCCAGCTGTAGACAAACATCACCACGATGTAAATCACCGAGAAGATGGAGTCGAGAACCACCGTCAGCGCCGTACCGGTGAGAAACTGGCGAATGTTTTCCAGCTCGTTGACGCGGCTGGAGAGTTCGCCCACCGGACGCTTCTCGAAGTAACGCAGGGGGAGACGGAACAGGTGGTCAATGATTTCTGCGCCGAGGGCGAGGTCAATGCGGTTGGTGGTATCGACGAACAGATACGTTCGTAGGCTGGACAGAATCGCCTCAAAGATGGCAATCACCACCAGGAAAATGCCCAGGACCAGCAGCGTGTCCGTACTGTTCTGGGTGATGACCTTGTCGATGATGACCTGAATCATCAGCGGGTTGGCCAAACCAAACAACTGGACGAAGAACGATGCCAGCAACACCACCACCAAGACCATGCGGTAGCGCTGGAGAGAGGGAATAAACCACTGGAGGCCAAATTTCTGCTGGGGGGTTTCTTTGGCCACCTCCAGCATCATGATTTCGCCCTTCTCGCCCCACTTTGCCTGGAATTCTGCGGGGCTGGGTCGGATGATGCCCACGTCTGGGACTGCGAGGGTAATTTCCTTGGCGTTGGTTTCGTAGAGGACTGCAAAGCCATCTTCCCAGGGGATCAGTGCCGGACCCTGGATGCGAGCGATCGCACTACTGGGAATCTGAGCATGCTGGGTTTTCAATCCCATTAGCTCGGATACCGCACCGCAAAAAATGAGGGGAATGCCAGTGCCACGGCCTATTTGCTCCGACAAGACACGCTTAACGACGTCACGACGGAAAGGCAGATTCAAATGCTGAGCCACCATGGCAAAGCAAGCTAGGGTGCCATTGAGCGTGCCTTTACCCTTGATAAAGGGATAGCGCTTCTCGCCCCTGCTGACATTGAGGCCCACAGCCCGCTGGATCTCGGGATCCGTTTCGGCAGGCAAATCAGGGCCAAAGGGAACGGACTCTCGCCAATTCGTTGCTGCTTCGCTGGGCTGGAGATTGTCCCCCATGCGATCGGCGGGAAGGACCTCAGGAATGATAGGGCTGGCCTGAATGGCTTTGGAGAGGACGGTTTGGGGTAAGCCCAGGAGGCGAACTGGACGATTACTCGTAATCTCGAGGGTGCCCGTCACGGGACCCAGGCGATCGCCTGCTTCCGCACCGGAGACCTGACCCCGACCACTGACCCACCATTCATATCCCTGGGGTAATGATGTGGCACTCACCTTGCCAGGTTCAAGGGTTTTTACCACTGCCTGCTCTTGAAGCTGGGGGAGCAGCTCTGGTAAATCAGCGGCGGAGCGGGCTTCACGCTTGAGGGACTCGCCAATCAAGTCAGCAATTTCCGACGCATCGGTCAGCTCGGCAAAATACTGGGCGACCGACGGTTCCGACTGCACCAATTGGATGAAATCTCGAGTCGGCAACGTGACACAGAGGGTCTCCTCCCGGGCATTGGCCGTTTCGCAGGGGATACCGCGTAACAGACTGGCCCAGCCCAGCATCCCCCCGACACCCACCACTTCTAGGGTGAACGGGAGCTGGGTCAAAGGCCGCAAGCCCAGGAGTCTTGCCTCACCCTCCGCCACAATCAAAACCTGGTGAGGCAGATTATCCCGCCTCAGCATGGGCTGCCCCATACGGTATCGCAGCATCTGACAGCGGCTGGACAAGGCGTCCAGCTTTTGCCGCGGCAACGATGAAAAGGGCTGCACCTCGGCGAGAAACGTTGGGATGGAGAGTTCGGTGTAGGTCATGTCCTAAAGAGGGATAAGCTGTGCTGCGATCGACTGAATCCATTCACAAACCCTGTGACTTGGAAGCGCTTGAGCCCAGAAGTTTTACAGTTGGGAGAGTCTTATGGATTTAAAGGGCCTACGGTGTGAGTTGGGGAGAGGGGTTTCCACTGGGAGCATCCCAGGGGGAAGCCCCCGTCGGTGAATCTCCAGGAGGCTGGGCGGCGGCCCGAGCCTCGGCTGAATCGGCCTTTGCCTGGGCGGTCACGGCTTGGGCCGCTGCCACTTGGGTGACTGGGGCCGTGGCCTTGGGCGGGGAGCCTTCTGGGACAACCTCGAACTTTTGACTTTCCTCCTGTAACCAGGCTAAAAACATTTCTTCGAGTAGCCTACGCCGCATGGGCTCATCCAGTTGGGCAGGCATAAATTTTTCGAGGCGGACGACAACCCACCAATCTTCAATTCGCGTGGGTGGCCAGAGCTGATCGGGCTTACTGACCCGCATCATTTCGCCAAGACGGGGATGGCAGCCCCCTAAATCCGCCGGGCCAATCAATCCCCCCGTGTTGGCTTCAGGGCCTTGGGAGTATTTTGTGGCTAAATCTGTGAAGGCTGACTCGCCGCTTTCAAGGCGAAAATAAAGCTCCTGGGCGATCGCCGCATCTTTGAGGCGCAGCAGCGAATAAATCACCCGATCGAGACGAACCTTGCGTTGTAAAAAGTAGTTTTCAACCTTATTGCCCCAGCGGCTTTCCTTAAATTTGTCCAGCTTGGCTCGCTTGATCGCCATTTTTTCCATGGCTTCCCCAGCACCGGGGGGCTGGGGACCCTTTTGGGGGGCCATGGCCTGGAGAGCTTGCTGGGTCTTGACTTGCTGGATAACCTGGGCCTCCTGCTCGGAGGTCCATTCCTCGGGAGACTCCCGACTCCACGCATCCAATGCAGATTCAAGAACGAGTTCCTTGACCAACGAGGGCAGCAAGCCATACTGCTGGAGTTGGGAGATTACGTCGCTACCTGAAAAGGTGCGATCGCCAATTTTTAACGCAACAGTCATGGGGCTATAGGCACTGAAACGACTTCGCAACACTTGCCACCAAACACGAGGTGCTATAGGTAGGCATGAATCGACTCAACCGGCAAGGGAATTTCTAATCTAATCCTCTCACCATATCTAATCCATATCGTTATATGGAATGGGAAATTAACCTTCTCTCGGCTAGGAGCTGTCTGATAACTCGCCCTAGCGCCATCAACTCAGCAGAAATCCCTCACTGAAGGAGGAATCAATTCTGAGTCTCGAAGCGTCCTTTCCCTAAACCTTTTATCGTTCGAACTCAAGCAATTATGCAGGCTTGAGTTTTTTAGATAAGCACTGTCATTTTTTGGGGGACGGGCAGTGAGCCAACGTACCGTCAAGGAACTTCAGCGCAATTTCAGAATTCCCCTTAAGGGAAGATAAATCCACATCAGCGCTTGATTGCTCAGCTTGAATCAGCCGCATCCTCATAAGGCTGGATAGCCGTGGGCTGGGATTCATACTTCCATCGAGACGTTTTCTACTTAAAGAAGCATTTAATACACGATGATTTCCATATTCTTCTATTCCTGACGCCATCGGGAAAAACAGTCGGCACCGGCAGACTGGGCGCTCAAGTTGTCTAGGCACCCCCCATCCTCTCCAAGGTAAGCCACGTATCCGAGTATTGCGTGACACATCTTGCCTCGTCGGCCAGGCCTCTATCCCAAAGGCGAGAGCAATGGTTTGCGAGGCTCTGAAAGTGAGAATTTCACCGAAACAGTCATTGAGTCAGCAAGCCTACGGATTACTACTAGACACACTTAACCTTTCGCTCTCCGTATAAATAGCGAAATAGGCAAAAATCTTTGCTCAAGCTTTATTTGAAAGGGGGATGTTTTCGGAAAAGTAGTGAAGTTTCCATAAAGTCTGCGCTCAGAATCCTTAGGTCCTCGACCGCTCCAGAAGGGGTATCTGTGGGAAATCACGTAGGTGATGAGACCCAAGCCCATCGCTAGGTGGCTTTGTTTTGGTCCGTCTTCCTCGGTGGTCTTCCGCCAACTCCTTTGACAACACGTATTGCTCAACGCTGGTTGCCTCAGGCATCGCCCTGGGGACGATCTTTTGAGCCAGACGAGGTTGTCTAGGGATTGCGATCGATGTGCATCCATTGATGTCAACTCAGGGAAATTGCCCAGGACAATGGCTATGACTTCAGCACCTGCGGCCCCAACCGGGCATTGCGGTAGCGGCGAGGCAATTCGTCGGTTGAGCGTTTCAGAGGATGCGAGCGATCGCCCCCTGATTTCTCTGGTCGTTCCGGCCTACAACGAAGCGCTGATTCTAGAGCAAAACCTCAGTCAGCTCTGCGAACACATGGCTCAACTCAGCCATGAGTTTCGTTGGGAGGCCATCATCGTCAACGATGGTAGCCGCGATGAAACCGCCGTTCTCGCCGATGCTTTCGCGGCCGCAGTGCCCGAAGTGCATGTGGTTCACCACCGCCGCAATGGTGGTCTCGGTCAAGCACTGCGCACTGGCTTTAAGGCCGCCAAGGGTGACTACGTGGTCACCCTGGATCTGGATTTGAGCTACGCCCCCGATCACATTGAGCGATTGGTGCGGCGTATGCGCGATTCCGGGGCCAAGGTGGTCGTGGCATCCCCCTATATGACTGGGGGAAAGGCCTCCAACGTGCCGCCGTTCCGTCTATTCCTCAGTGTTTGGGCCAATCGTTTTCTGTCCCTGATGGCCAAGCGCGATGTCGCGACGCTCACGGGGATGGTGCGGGCCTACGACGGAGAGTTTGTGCGATCGCTCCACCCCCGCGCCCAGGGGATGGACATCAATCCAGAAATCCTGCACAAGGCCAAACTCCTCAATGCCCGAGTCGATGAGATCCCCGCTCATCTACACTGGCTCACCCCAGCGGCAACGGCCAGCCGTGCTCAGTCCAACCACCGATCAGGAAAAAATCGCCGTCACTCCCAACGGCCGACTCCCGAGCAGAAAAAGCCTGCTCAAAAGCGCAGCTCCAGTATGAAGATTCTGCGGCACATGTGGTCGATTTTCTTCTACGGATTTGTGTTTCGCCCCGCGATGTTTTTCTTCTTTCCCAGCCTGCTCTGTCTGGGTTTGGGAGCATATTCCGGGGTCTGGTCAGTCATTCATAGTTGGACAAGCTATCGGTTTCTGGCCCAAGCCAGTGGCGGCGTCGTCGACCCCACCAAGGCTGTGGCACTGGCCTTTCAACAGCAACCCCATACCTTCATCATCGGCGGCATGTTGTTGATGTTGGGTGTGCAGTTGCTGAGCTTGGCGGTGCTCTCAGCCCAGAGCAAGTACTACTTCGAGGAGATTTTCCACCTCGGTACCTCGATTCACCAATCGCACCAGCCCCCGGACGCGAAAGATAACCCATCCCAGGTTTCAGCCTAAGTCTTGCGCCCTTGGGGCTTGCCCCAGGCGCATGCAATACAGGTCTTTCATTCAGCAGTTCAACTCAGGAGCACTTGGTTTCCATGGTCAACACAATCGATCCCAACAAGACATTTCTCGCGCTTCCTTCCGATCAAGATGCATCTGGGCGCACCCTCGGTCGTGAAGAGATTGAGCTCGTTTCTGAGGTCATTCGCAGCGGCACCCTAACCAGCACAAAGGGTACCTACGTCAAGGAACTTGAGCAGAAGTTCGCTGAGCTGATTGGTGTCAAGCATGCCTACGCCTGTGCCTCCGGTTCCGCTGCTGTCCATGTGGCCGTGGCTGCCGTTGACCCCGAGCCCGGTGACGAAGTGATCACCACCTCGATTACAGATATGGGAGCCCTATCTCCTATCTTGTATCAGGGCGCTGTTCCTGTCTTCGTTGATGTGGACCCCCGTACTTGGAACGTGACGGCAGAGACGATCGAAGCCGCCATTAGCGATCGTACCAAAGCCATCATCGTGACCCACCTGTTTGGCAACCCCTGCGAGATGACCGAAATCATGGCTCTCGCCCAGCGCCACAACATCCCGGTCATTGAAGACACAGCCCAGTCATTCCTGGCCACCCACAACGACCAAGTGGTTGGCGGCATTGGCGATATTGGCTGCTTTAGCTTCCAGCAGGGCAAGCACATCACCGCTGGCGAAGGCGGTATTGTCACCACCAATGACGATGCTTTTGCCCGCCGCATGCAGCTGTTCATCAATAAGGCCTGGGGCTACGGCGACCCCAAACCTGATCACTACTTCTTGGCGCCCAACTACCGTTTGACCGAGCTACAGGGGGCTGTGCTGGTTGCTCAGCTCGCCAAACTGAAGCCCGTGGTCGCCCGTCGCCAGGAAACGGCTCATCAGCTCACCGAGAAGATTCAAGATCTGGCTGGCATTCAGACCCCTTGGATTGGCGATCGCAACACCCACGTGTTCTGGAAGTATTGCCTGCGCGTTGATGACACCGTCATCCCCGGCGGTGCTGTGGCATTGGCAAAGTGGCTCAAGGAAAACTACGGTATCTTCTCCGCGCCTCGCTATATCCAAAAGCCCGCCTTCCGCTGTGAAGTCTTCCGCGACCAGCGCACCTTTGGTGATTCCCGTTTCCCCTTCGATCGGGCACGGCCTGAGGCAGTGGACTACAGTGCGGATAAATTCCCTGCAACATTCCGGGGCCTAGAGGAAATTCTGGTGCTGCCCTGGAACGAAGCCTATGGCGACAAGCACATTGCCTATATCGCTGAAGCCCTGATCGACGCCATCGATCACCTGAGCCACACCGTTTAAGCCTGACCGTTTAAGCCGGTAAGAAGGCTGACCGCTGTCGGTTAGGGAATACCCCTAACCGACACCCAAATTTCGTGTTGATGCATATTCAGCTCAGGGGGATGAGCCAAGGATGGCTTTAGGTTTTGATGCGATCGCCAGAAGAAGAGCCCACACTGCTTCTGAGCACGGCACCCAGGCAAGACAACTCGGGCCCCGATCGGGTATGCAATCTATTCTGCTGATCGTCATGGTTGGTATTGCAACCCGGCTACTTGCGTTGCCTTGGGCTGAGACCGTCAATGGAGATGCCGTCTCTCGCACCTATCTTGCCTGGGCTTGGTCCGAAGCCCCCCACTGGATCAGCGCTGATATTTGGTTGCCTCTCGGGACCTATGTCACTGGCATTAGCCTTTGGGTCTTGCCCTTTCCGTTTTGGACACCGGTTGTACTCAATGGGTTGCTAACCATCGCGGCAGCCTTGTGCCTGTGGGCCTTTACTCGACGAGAGTTGAGGGGTGCAGGTGCCCTGACGCCGAGGGATGAGGGGGCCAGCCGTTTTGTGGCGATCGCCTTCCTTCTCACGCCCCTCGCCTTCCGCAACAGTTTGATGGCACTGTCGGAGCCACTGTACGTGCTGTTGCTGAGCCTACTGATGGTCTTTCTGTCGGCAGCTCGGCAATCCGCTCGAGTCGAAGCTCGGTCCAAGCTTGCGCTGGGACAGGCTGTCCTCGCTGGTTTGTTTCTCACGCTGGCGGCGGCAACTCGCTACGAAGCTTGGTCGCTGATTCCGATCATGGCGCTGCTGTTGTGGCGTCGTCCCAAACTCATGGTGGTCTTCGGCCTTGTGGCCGCAGCTTTCCCGCTCTACTGGCTGGTGAGCAATCACCTCCAGTACGGTGATGCCTTGCACATGATCAAGTTTCAGTCGTTGGATACGGCAGACATCTTGGCTAAGAGCGGTGGCATGACGCTGACGCGGCGTTTGGTTCGGCTGGTGTTTTTCCCCATGACTCTGGCCTTTGGCATGACGTTTGGGCTGATGGGGCTTGCGCTGGTGGGAATTTGGCGTTCCTGGAAGGCGGGCACAGAACGCTTGATTCCGCTGGTTTGGCTCGCTCCCTTTTTGATGATGCTGGCGTTGTTAGTTTACAAGGCAACTTCCGGTACGCTCAATCTGGAAATGCGCTATTCCTTCGCGCCTATGCTGTTCCTGTTGCCCTATGCTGCGGTGGGTGTGCGATCGCTCGGTGCGCGGTGGCAAGCGTTATTGGGGTTGTCCATCTTTCCCCTGGGCTACCTGCTGTACTTGGCTCAGCCCCTGTCCCAGTCACTGCTGAAGGGGATTGAGCGATCGCCCGCGGAATACACCGCCCCTATCCCCCGGCTTAACGCCCCCACCCGCCGCATCATCACACTGTTGCAAAATAACCGCACCGCTGAACCTGCCATGGTTTGGGGCTTCGAATCCTACCAGGTGGCGCAGCAGGTGGTCTTCCACAGCGGTCTGGCGGAAATGGAGCAGTTGTCCCTCTCCGAGACCTTTAGCGCAAGAAAGTGGTCCGTCCTGCTGGGCACTTTCACGCTGCGCCATCCCACGGGTCTCTTGCTCGCTGAATCTGTCAAACATCCCACGCTGCCTTCCCCCGGCAGTGCCTCTCGGGTGCTGGACTTTGGCGATGTTTCCTTGGAATTGACTGCCATTGCCACTGAGGGACCGGCGGTGCTTTATCGCTATCGCCGCCTGTAGAGCATCGGTGTCGGGATGGATTCGAGAGGGGCCTGCCGAGTATTCGAGGGCGCGGGATGCGCGCCCCTACATTTCATAACTCCAACTCAGGTGACTTTCATGACTCATACAGCTCTGAACTTCGGAATCATTGGTGCAGGCGCGATCGCCCAGGCCCACGCCCAAGCCTTCGAGAGCACATCCCTGGCGCGTCTTGCGGGTGTCGCTGATATTCGCGAAGAAGCCGCCCAGGCCATGGCCGAAAGTGCTCACTGCCTCAGCTTCACCGACTACAAAGCCATGGCAGACAAGGTCGATCTGGATGCAGTCATCCTCTGTACACCGCCGATTACTCACCCCGAAATTGCTCTCTTCTTCATCAATCGCGGCATTCATGTCCTCTGCGAAAAGCCCCTCAGCATTGACATCGAAAGCGCCAAAATGATGTATGAAGCTGCTCACCAGCAGGGCGTTCTGCTCACCATGGCATCTAAGTTCCGCTATGTCGACGACGTCATTAAGGCCAAGAGCATTGTCCAGTCCGGCATCCTGGGCGACATTGTTCTGTTCGAGAATGCCTTCACGGCTCGTGTGGACATGTCCAACCGCTGGAATGCCAACCCTGCCATCAGTGGCGGTGGTGTCCTGATTGACAACGGCACTCATTCCGTTGATATTACGCGCTATTTCCTCGGTCCTTTGGCAGAGGTCAGTGTGGTGGAGGGCAAGCGTATCCAGGGCCTAGCCGTGGAAGATACCGTCAAAATTTTCCTCAAGAGCACCCAGGGGGTCATGGGCAACATTGACCTGTCTTGGAGTATCAACAAGGAGCTAGAGCACTTCATTCGCATTTACGGCTCCAACGGTACGGTCTCTGTGGGCTGGAAGGAGTCGAAGTATCGTCAGGCATCCAGCCAGGACTGGATTGTCTTTGGCGAAGGCTACAGCAAACTGAAGTCGTTTACCGCACAACTAGAGAACTTCTCCAAGGCGATTCGCGGTGAAGAGGCGCTGTTGATTACGGGGACCGATGCGATCGCCTCCGTTGAAGCCATCAATGCCGCCTACGATTCTCTCAATCAGAGCAACTGGACCAAGATCAGCCACCTGAGCGAGAGCCTGCGCCGCCGTGAAGGCATCCCCGTCGAGAGCAACGGCAACGGCAAGCGTCAGCTGACAGGAGCAACCTCATGACAACGACTTCGACGGAAACTTCGATCGATCCTGCAGCCAAGACCATCAGCATCCAAGCACTGGCAGCGGAAATTGAGGCCAAAGTAGAAGCAAGCACTGAGGACGATACCGTCATCGAGTTTGGCCCCAGTGCCCCTAAGCCCGTCAAAATCCACCCCACGGCCCTGGTGGAAGACAACGTCACCCTCGGCCCCGGAACCTCCGTCTGGGACAACGCCCAGATCCGCCATGATGCCACCCTCGGGGAGGACTGCATCGTCGGCGGTAAGAGCTACATCGCCTACGGCGTCAGCATTGGTAACCGCGTCAAAATCAACGCCTTTGCCTATATCTGTAACGCGGTGACGATCGAGGACGGCGTCATGATCAGTGCCGGAACGATTTTCACCAACGATCGTTTCCCCCGTGCTGCCACCACTGATCTGAAAAGCCTTTACAGTTCAGCCCCCGATGAGCATACGTTGCCCACCCTGGTCAAAGCGGGAGCAACCATCGGAGCGCACTGCACCATCGGCAATGACCTAGAGATTGGTCGCTTTGCCATGGTGGGCATGGGGAGCGTGGTCACCCGCTCTATCCCGGACTTCCACCTGGCCTACGGGGTGCCAGCGCGTTCGGTGGGGGCAGTGTGTCGGTGCGGTGAGCCACTGATGCGCTTCCCCGAGCAGGAATCGTTTGAGGCGGCGGTGAGTTGCGATCGCTGTGGTCTGACCTATCACATCAAGGACCGTGTCGTCTCGGAATGGACGCCACCCAGTTAACGCGCTCCCTAACGCAGTACTGCACCAATCCATCGATTGCCTACCGTAGGGGCGCGTATCCCACGCCCTTCACGGAGTCGAGCATCTCTATCGCGATTTCTGCGTCGCCATCTCCGGTCCCTCAAGAAACCGGTCCTAAGGATTTTAAGTCCTAAGAATTTTAGGCCCCAAAAATCTCAGGGCCCAAACATCTCAGGCTCCAAAAAATCCATGGTGTTTTTGGGACAAATGCCAATTCATTGTTAATCCCCGGTATCAGATGATGTCCTATTCTTCTCATTCCCAGCATCAGACAGCCCCCCCCCAACGTTGGGCGATCGTTGGGGGCGGCATGCTGGGTATGACCCTGGCCCATCGCCTTGCCCAAGAAGGCCAGCATGTCACCTTGTTCGAAGGAGCGAACGAGCTGGGTGGACTGGCTAGCGCCTGGCAATTTGGCGATACCCTATGGGACCGTCACTATCACGTCACGCTCTTGTCTGATTTGCGGTTGCGATCGCTCCTCCAGGAACTCAATCTGGAACAGGAGATGGTTTGGCGCAAAACCAAAACTGGCGTCTATGCCGACGGTGAACTCTATTCCGTCTCCAACGCGGTTGAATTTTTACAGTTCCCGGCCCTGGGCTGGCTCGACAAATTCCGACTGGCCTTCACGATTTGGTACGGCTCCAAGATCAAAAACGGAGACAAGCTGGAACAGATCTCCGTGGTGGACTGGCTCTGTCGTTGGTCCGGCAAGCGAACCTTTGAAAAGTTCTGGCTCCCGCTGCTGCGTTCCAAGCTCGGCTCCAATTACCGCAAGGCTTCAGCATCGTTTATCTGGGCGACCATTGCCCGCCTCTACGCGGCACGTTCCGCGGGTCTTAAGGAAGAGATGTTTGGCTATCTGCCGGGAGGCTACCATCGATTGTTGAGTCACTTTGCCCAGCGACTGCAGCAAGAGGGGGTGGAAATTGCCCTTGGCCATCGAGCGCGACAGATCTATTCCACGAATAGTGGCCGTGTTTGCATTGAATTGGCCAATGCTCGTCAGGAAACCTTTGATCAAGTTGTTGTAACAACTGCGACACCCGTTGCGTCCCAGATTTGTGGCGAACTCAGTGATGCGGAGCATCGCTGCCTCAATGGCATCGAATACCAGGGTATTGTCTGTGCTTCACTGCTGCTGAAAAAGCCACTGTCCAGCTACTACGTCACCAATATCACCGACGACGGCTATCCGTTTACCGGCGTGATTGAAATGACGACGCTGGTGGACCGGGCCGTGTTTGCCGATCGCCAGGGCAATCCACGCAGTTTGGTTTATCTACCCAAGTACGTGCCGTCGAATGACTCCGCCCTGCAGCTTGCTGATGGGCAAGTACGCCAAGCCTTCCTGGATGGTTTATCGCGGATGTACCCAGCATTCCACGCCAGCGATGTCCTGGATTTCCAGCTATCACGGGTCAAGTATGTCATGGCCGTGCCGACGCTGAATTACTCGCGCAATATTCCGACCTTCGAGACGTCTGTCCAAGGCTTGCATCTGGTCAATTCAGCTCAAATTGTCAATGCCACACTCAACGTCAACGACACGTTGAAATTGGCAGAGCAGGCGATGCCGCAATTATTAGCCCGCAGTCGCAAACGTCGAACCCCAGTGCTTGCGGTCTAATAATTGCTTTTCTCTGCCTTCATCGACCTCCCCCCTTTCGCAGCTTCAGTTTGGCCTTGCTTAGCCCTCACTTTGACGAATACTGATGCGTTTTTCTGCCTCAACAGCTCCTCGACTTATTCCTGCAACGAACCTGCCCTGCCCGGTCTGCCTGCGACCAAGCCGATCGATATTCCCCAAATACAACTACGTGATCCAGGGCTGTACAGCCTGTGGCCACCGTTTCATTCACCATGCCCCCGAGCCTGAACATGTCGCCCAGGTCTACGACGACAGCTATTTCAACGGTGGGGAAGCGGGCTATCCCGACTACCTCGCTGAATCAACATTGCTCCGTCGCCACGGCAGACGCTACGCCAAAATGTTGCGCCGTTACATGCAACCCGGTCGGGTGCTGGATGTGGGTGCAGCGGCAGGTTTTATCCTGCAAGGCTTTGTTGATGGGGGTTGGCAGGGGCAGGGCATTGAGCCCAACAACACCATGGCTGAGTATGGGCGATCGCAGCTCCATCTCCCCATTCAAACCGGCCCCCTCGAACACCTGAATACTCAGTCCTTCAGCCCCCAATACCAGTACGACCTGATCAGCATGATTCAGGTTGTTGCCCACTTCTACGAACTCCAGCAAGCCTTCCAGGTCGCCAGCGAAGCCACCAAGCCCGGTGGCTATTGGCTGATCGAAACCTGGAACCGCGACAGCCTCACCGCCAAACTCCTCGGCCCCGGTTGGCATGAGTACAGTCCCCCCAGCGTCCTCCACTGGTTTGCCCCCAAGGACTTGGCCAAGCTTGCCCAGCAATTTGGCTTTGAGGAAGTGGCACGGGGTCGCCCGGTCAAACGCATCAGCGGAGCCCATGCCAAGTCCCTGCTGGGTTACAAGCTCGCAGAAAACTGGTGGGGCAAAGTCCCGGCCCAATTGCTACGGCTGGTGCCCGATGGCCTGGAGATTCCCTACCCTGCTGAGGATTTGTTTTGGGCGCTCTACCGCAAGCAGCTTTGATTATCCCGGATCATCCCGGTCCAAAACCATGACGACTTCGCCCAAACCACTGGCGTCCTTCTCGACGTTGGTCGGTACCCCTAGCGCCAGTATCCATAACACCCGCTCATTTAACAGCAGCTCACTCAACGGCAGTTTACTTAACACCAGCTCACTCAACGGCAGCCTAATCAACAGCAGTACCCAGCATCGGAATCAAACCCGATTTCAGCTTCGGCTTGAGCTGGTGATTCTAGGGGCGATCGCCTGCCTTGGTCTGTTGCATCTCTCCTATCCCCTCGACGGCGATCAGTCCTTCTTTGCCCTGGGTGCCCTAGAAATGCAGCGGGGGGAAGTACTCTATCGCGACTTTTGGGATGTGAAGCAGCCTGGCATCTTTTGGTTCTATGGCCTTGCCCTGCGGTTGTTTGGCGCCAGTCCCGTTGGCGTTCATTTGCTGGAGTTGATTTTACTGTTGGGGTTTGGGCGCTTTCTACAGGTGGGGTTGCGATCGCGCTTTGGCTCCCTCGCCCCCTGGGCGCCACTGCTCACTGTCGGCTTCTACTACTGCACCACAGCGGTGTGGCACCTGACCCAGGTGGAGTCGTTGATTGGTATGCCCATGTTGCTGTGTGTTTGGTGGGCGAGTCAAGGCGCTGAAGCGAAGGGGCGATCGCAGCGTTGGCAGTTCTTTCTGTCGGGCTTCATGGGCGGGGTTGTCATCCTGTTCAAGTCGGTCTTTCTGCTGACGCTGCTACCGATTTGGCTCCTGTGCGGTGCTGTTGCGGCTTGGCAGCGGCGACGGCCCATTGCCCAGTTTTTTGCCGTGGCAGGGTGGGCTTTGCTGGGCTTTGTGATTCCGCTGGGCCTCATGCTCGCCTACTTCTGCACCTGTCTTCCAGGGTTGGAGCTGCTGTACGACACCTTCTGGGTGTACCCATCGAAAATTGTGGCGGAAATGCCCGCCCAGCCCACGAGTCAATTGATCAGTGGCCTCGGCTGGTTTGCTCGCAAGTTCCTGCCGCTGCTGGTGCTTGGTGGCATCGGTGGCGTTTCCCTCGTGCGGCGGCGGGACCTCCTGGGCATCAATTTGGTGCTGTGGGTGCTGACGGGATTTGGCGTGATTCTGCTGCAAAAACAGGGCTGGTGGCAGTACTACTACATGCTGTTTTTTGTGCCGCTCGGTCTGCTGTCGCTGGAGGGCTTGCGTCTGATGCTCGGTGCTTGGCGGCATTGGCTCGGGCTCCATCCCAATCCCCAGGCCCGCTCCCGGCGGCGGCGATGGATTCCGGTCGCACTGGCCTTGGTGCTCCTCTTTTCGACACCGTTACGGATGGCGCGTCACAAAGTTTGGGCCGGTGTGCAAAATACCTTGGCGATCGCCCATCTCTCCCAACCTGCACCGCCCCCCAAGATGTCCCGCCCCTATGCAGACATTGAACAGGAAGTGGCCTTTTTGCGAGCCCCCGATGCCCTCCCCGGCGAAATTTACGTGGCAGGCGACCCGAAGTTTTATTACCTCTCGGGTCGGGGACAGGCGACAACCCTCCATGGCTGGGCCATCAAGTTTTTGCTGCCGGAGCAGTGGCAGCGGGTGCGCCAAGAACTCGCTGAACGACAGCCTCCGTACATTTTTATTGATGAGATTGAGCAGGACATCATGCGTGCGCGATCGCCCGAAACCCTCGCTCTGATCGAATCGCGCTACGAGACACTGCGTCACAGCAGCTTCGGCACCTGGTACCAAATCCAGCCGTCGTCCCCGTCGTCCTAACGCCAGTTTTTCCATCCTCTCCCTGATTTATCTCCTTCCTTTCCATCCCCTTCTCCTGTTGATTTTCACCATGACTCACCCCAATCGTTCGGCCCAAAATCACCCCAAGCAGTATAAAAATTGGCCCCTGGCGAGTCTCTCCCTCGACCTCGACAACCAGTGGTCCTATATGAAAATCCATGGGGATAAGGGTTGGGAGGCATTTCCCTCCTACTTGGATGTGGTGGTGCCGCGATCGCTCAAGTTCCTGCGCGATCGCAACCTACGCATCACCTATTTCATCGTCGGCAAAGACGCCGCCCTGGAAAAGAACCACCAGGCGCTGGCTGCGATCGGAAACTCGAACCACGAAGTCGGCAACCACTCCTTCCACCACGAATCCTGGCTACACCTGTACAGCGAAAGCGAAATCGAAACCGAGATTGCCGAAGCCGAACGTCATATCGAGCAGGTCACTGGCAAACGCCCGCGAGGGTTCCGAGGCCCCGGTTTCAGCTTCTCCAAGAACGTGCTCAAGGTCCTGGCCCGCCGAGGCTATCACTACGATGCTTCAACGTTCCCGACTTACCTGGGACCGTTGGCCCGTGCCTACTACTTCATGACCGCGAAAAACCTCACCCCCGAGGAACGACGTAAGCGCAAGGCGCTGTTCGGTGGTTTCAAAGATGGCTTTCAGCCGCTGAAGCCCTACCGCTGGAATATTCAGGATGGCTCCCAAGACCGGCACGATTCCCAAGACCGGTACAACGCTCAAGACAGCCATCGCTCCCCCGATCTGCCTCAAGATCTTGTCGAAATGCCGGTGACCACGATGCCCATTTTCAAGGTGCCGATCCACTTCAGCTACGTGCTCTATCTGAGCGTTTTCTCACCCTTCATTGCCCTGCTCTACTTCCGCATCGCCCTACTGCTCTGCCGCCTCACAGGGACCCAGCCCTCGTTGCTGCTGCATCCGTTGGACTTCATGGGCAAAGAGGATGTTCCAGAACTGGCCTTTTTCCCCGGCATGAGCCTCACCAGTGAGAAAAAGCTCCAGACCTTGGGCAAGGCGCTGGATATGCTGCGATCGCAGTTTGAAGTCCTACCCATGGGCGAGCACGTCTACTACATCCGAGGCACCAAACTGCCCCGTCACGAACCGCGCCAGCGTTACAACGAGGAGGCACTGGCATGGCGAGCTTAACTCCAACGTCCCAATCCAGTTCAGCACGACGATTTTTGTATTGGGCGATCGCGGCGGCCCTCACCGTCGTTCTGCTGCACTGGTCCTTCCGTGATGTGCATTGGCAAGCCGTGGGCCAACTCCTCGCCCGTGCCCGCTGGGGCTGGCTGGCCTTTGGCCTGGTGGCATATATCTTTTCCTACATTTTGCGCGCGTGGCGCTGGGGTCTGGTTTTAGCGGCTGACTGTGATCCCGGTCCTCTGCACCAGCGTATTGCGGCCATCTTTGTGGGGTATGCAGGCAATAGCTTTTTGCCCTTGTCTGCGGGGGAAGTCGTGCGGGCTGGCCTGGTCAATCGCTTTGCCAACGTACCGTTCAAAGTTGCTCTGGGCAGCATTTTGGCAGAGCGACTGCTGGACGTCATGGTGGTGTTCTTGTTGTTGCTGGTGGCCTGTGCCCAGCATGCGGTGGTGCTACCCCTCGGCATGATGGGAGCGGTGGTGGCGGTGGCGGGTCTGGGTTTCTGGATCGCAGCCCGGTTTCCGGAGGTGATCGCCCACGGTTTGGGCCAAGCCTTCGCGATCGTCGGTCTGGTTCGCCTCGGAAAAACCGTCAAATCGATGGTCTTCGGCATCCTCAAAGGTCTCAGTGCCCTACAACAACCCCGCCGATTCCTGGCTGTTCTCGCCGTTAGTCTGCTGATTTGGTTAGCCAATGGACTGCTGTACTGGTCAGTGCTCCTGGCCTTGGATATTCGCGGAATCGCAGGTCAAGCGCCTGGCATTTGGGGGGCATTGTTGACCCAAAGCTTGGCGGCCTTTGCCATTGTTTTACCCTCCTCGCCGGGCTACATCGGTCCCTTTGAGGCGGCAGTGCGCGTGGCATTGGATCTGTTTCAGGTCAGTGGCGATGGCATTGTGGCCTATGCCTTGGTGCTTCGGCTGCTGATGTATGTGCTGACGCCGTTGGTGGGTGTGGCGATCGCCCTCAAGCTCGGCCTCTCAAAAGCTGAGGTGCGTGGTCAGGTCGTTCATCGTTAGACCCTCTCTATTCGGCCATCCCAGCATCAGCGCTTTCTTGGGGAAGTCTCCTCTTTCCCGCAGTTGTAACATCCGCCACATGGCTTATCTCAATCTTTCAATGCCAGTAGACAATGAAATCGTTAGCGAAACCGGCGGCGCCATTGGACTCGTTCAATCCGTCGGTTTAAAGTATTGGCCATCAGTAGAGGTGCCTCCATGGCGAACGCCGCACCACATACATCACCAAAACCGGGCGTGGAAAGCGCTTCACCATTGCTCTCTCGATGGCTGCGTTGGCTTTTGATTGTGATGCTTCTCGCGGGGATTTCCCTGCGTTTTGTGAATATTGCGCCCAAGCATAAGGCTGTCTCTTTCGCTGAAGCGAGGACAGTCCTGCACCTTTCAGGCCAGCAGTTTTCTGACTTACGCCGGGTTCTCTCGGATGGTTCATTGGCAAGTCATCGCCCCAAAGCCTTCGTTCTAAACCGTGACTTCAAGCCATTCCAGACGATTCAGATTCTGGGGACCGTGGGCGAAGGGCTACCAAGTCGCTCGGTCACGGTTTGGCGGATTATTGCAGGGCTCCTCAGTCTGCTGGTTCTTCCCGCTGCTGGGAGCTTGGTGCGATCGCTGTTCCCCATAAGTACTCACAGCACAAAAGGCATGGGCAGCCCCCTCATCCTGCCTTTGACCCTGGCTTTCCTGGCAGTCTCACCTTTGCATCTGGCCTTTGCCCAGGAAGCCCAGCCCACCGCGATTGCCTTTGCGCTCCTGCTTGCAGCCCAACCCCTTCTTTTCCGGGGCATACAGCGAAAAAGCTGGATGGCCTACTTCGGCTATGGCTTCAGTCTGGCCCTGCTTGCTTGGCTGCTTCAGCTCAATCCCCTCAGTGCTTTGGGGGTGGTCGCGATGTTGGTGGAATGGTCCATTTATCTGGCGATCGCCCTCGGCATTCAGCATGTCATAACCGCTCCAGAGCGACAGTCAGACACACCAACAGAGACACCCACAGATATACAAAGGGGAGGAGAACGGGCAGGGATACGACATATTGCCCTGGGACTCATGGCGCTGGGGCTTACGGGGGCGATCGCCCTCAACATCCATCAAGTCATGGACTTTTCGGGCTGGCTGAAGGGCCCAGCCAATGAAAATTTAGTCATTGCCCAACAGCTGAGGGAGCATCCCGCTCCCCTTGTCAGCGATCCCCACAGCAATCACGATTTACTGTCGATGCTCAGCCTCAGTCACAGCCTTCCTGACGATGCCCAGTGGCTGATTCTCAATCTCGCTACCGATCAGTCCAGGGCAGCCCAAGCCACGACATTACCCCAGTTCTCCTACCTCTACCGTCCCTCTACAACACTGCTCGACAGCATCAGAGCAAGCTCTAGCCAAGCCATTCAGCCCCTGGGTAACGAGCTATGGCGATGGGGTGCTGAACCGACAGCGACTGCCACCCCCTGACGACTCTTGTTAAGATTGAAGAACCTATGGTTGAGAGACCCCGCTCAATCCTGCAATTCCTTTCCATGAGAGACCTATGGCCGCAACCAGTGCTTCGCCAATCCTAGTTGAGAAGAAAAAGCTCAAGAATCCACCCTTGGATGTGCACCATTTGGGCGATCGCGTGCTGCGGCAACCGGCGAAACGAATCTCGAAAGTGGATGACAAGCTACGCGACTTGATTCGCGACATGCTCAAGACCATGTACAGCGAGGATGGCATCGGATTGGCGGCGCCCCAAGTTGGCATCAATAAGCAGCTCTTGGTCATCGATATTAATTTTGAAGACGCCGATGCACCGCCCCTCGTGATGATCAACCCACAGATCAAAAGCACGAACAAGGACATCGAAGTGGATCAAGAGGGCTGTCTGAGCATCCCCGGTGTCTTCCTTGATGTGAAGCGCCCCACCGCCGTGGAAGTTGCCTATAAGGACGAGAATGGCCGCCCCCAACGCCTCAAGGCTACGGAGCTTCTCGCTCGCGTGATTCTGCACGAAATGGACCATCTCAACGGTGTTCTGTTTGTCGATCGCGTTGAGAACAAAGTTGCCCTCACCCAGGAACTGCAAAAACAAGGCTTTGAGCAGAAAGCCGTGCGCTCTATCGTTTAGCCATTCCCTCGTCTGTATCGGTGCTTGAATACCCGTTCACGCCCATCGGTGGAGATGATAGGCTGCTATTGAATTTTGATTTTCATAGGTCGAGAAAGGATTCATGGTTGCAACGCCCAAAAGTTCTCTGTTTCTCGGTCTTTGCTGCATTCTGGCCATCGCGGCCACGGGCTGTGTCTTCGAATTATCTTCCGGAGCACCGCAGTTAGGTAGCGGCCCCACCGGAGCCATCCTGGCCCTCAGCATCCCCTCTAGCATTTTGTGCTTTGTCCTGGCCGTGCGCGCCGCCCGTGAAGCGATGTAGCCATGCTGGGTCCCACGCCCCCCCAAGCCTTTCTACGCCAGCATGCAACGGGGCGTAGCGATGTCCCCAATGGTAGCAACGCCTCCAACGGTCGCGATGCGGCCATCACTGACGACTACGATCGCTGGCATCTCCTCTCCTTAACCGAAGAGGTTCACATTGGCCGCGACCCGCGCTGTCCCATTGTGGTGGAGGCCCACCAGCACCGCTCGGTCTCCCGCCACCATGCGGTTGTGCGGCCTGTGCAGATCACGGCGATCGGAGGTGCCCCAAACGCGGGACCGCCCTCCGATCCACGTCAGATGCGCTGGGAAATTTGTGACCTCGACAGTGTCAATGGCACCTATCTCAATGGGGAGCGCCTGTGGGGATGCCAGCCGTTGAATTTGGGCGATCGCATTCAGCTCGGTCAGTCTGGCCCCATTTTTTCGTTCGAGTATCAAGATGCTACGGATACGGGCTTAGCCTACGCTTCCGTCCCATCGACGTCCCAGGCCGTGCCGCCGAGCCATCCGCCCAGAAATTCCCAGGGGCAGCACAATCCCCCGGCAGATGTCACCCTGACTCAGCTATTTCCCATTCTGTCCACGGGCAAAGATCTCGCCCACAAGGCCTATCTCATTCCCGGTGCCATCACCGTACTGGTAGTGGTCTCTCTGTTTTTGACGGTGGGTGAGCCCAGCCGCTTCAACCCTCTACTGGCAGGCTATCTGGGGACTGCCGGTTACTACTTCGTCTATCAGCTCTGCGGCAAGCACAAGCCTTGGTGGCTGCTGGTGGGGACAGGCGCGTTTACGCTGCTCTTGCTGACGTCTCCTGTCTTGCCACTGTTCACGTGGTTTTTCCGGGACGTGCTGCCCGGCCAAATTCCTGGCCCCAATGACCAACTTCCGCTTCCGACCTTATTCACCCGCATGTTGCTGGGGGCAGGGCTGATGGAAGAGTTGCTCAAGGCCCTACCTGTGCTCGGCATCATGCTGTTGGGCTATTTTGCCACTCCCTCCCGCCAAGATGAACTCGGCGTGAGGGAACCCCTGGACGGCATCTTGCTGGGAGCGGCCTCTGCGGTGGGCTTTACACTGCTGGAAACCCTGGGCCAATACGTTCCCAACGTCACCCAGGTCAACGCTCTCGACCTGGGTGCCAGCGAGGCACAACTGGCGGGGCTACAGCTTTTGATTCCTCGACTGTTGGGGTCAATTGCGGGCCACATGGCCTATAGCGGTTACCTGGGCTATTTCATTGGTTTGAGTGTGATGGTGCCCCAGCATCGTTGGCGCATTTTACTCGTGGGCTATGGCACGGCATCGCTGCTCCATGCTCTCTGGAATGTGATGGGCAGTTACAGTGCGGTCCTGCTGACCGTGGTGGGGGTGTTGTCCTATGCATTTTTAGTCGCGGCAATTTTGAAAGCGCGGGCACTGTCACCGACGCGATCGCAAAATTTTGCCACCCGTTTTGCCCGCCGTTAGGGCGGTCCCTAGACAATGAAAGAGCTGTACGGGCAGGTTTAGGGGGTCAATGATCGGCCTGAGGCAAATCCTTCAGGCAAAACCCTTTCCTGACCGGACTCCCATGGGTCGCTTCCCCCCGAGCCTTCACAGACCTATGCCAGGGGGCCAGGGCACCTGGTGTATCGAACCTGCGTCCCTATACAACAGAACGACTAAATCATTATCAATTGATTGCGTGGGATAGATGTGTCCTGAGAAGCGCTGCAAATTGATATAGAGTTTTTTTGAATTCGAAAAGGACTGATCATGAAGATTCTCCGCCGGGTGTTCCCTGCTGCTGCAACGGCTGTTGTTTTGGGGATGACGCCACTCCTCAGCGCCCCATCCAACGCCCAGAGCCTATTTGGCAAAACTGAGATCGACCAATCTGGCTTCGTCGCTGTGGCTTCTCCCATCGGCAACGGTGCCCGCCATCAGCTCCTCCTAATCGAACAAAAGTCCAATACTCGGGCCTGCTGGGGCGAGTCCGGCAGTAACCCAACGATCATTGACCCCCTGTTGCTCACCTTCAATTTCTCAGGGATCTGTGGTCGCGCTACCGATGCCAATGGCTATTCGATTCGTGTCAATGACGAGGATCTTGGCCTCAAGTACAGCCTGGCCATCGTCCGCCAAGGCGGTGACATGGTGCTCATCGGGCGTCCCCAAAGCCGCAGCAATCCCTCTTTGGAAATTGGCCGTGCCTTTGGCGAAACGACTGGTTTTGCCAAGCTGGTGCTCAATCCAGGCTGGCGCTTTACCCGGCGTACCTTCGATGGCAAAGCCCTGGGGCATGTTTATCTCACTAATGACCAAACCCTTTCCAGTCTGACGGGGCAGTCTACGGCTGGGCAAACTCCCCCGCCAGGACCCACCAATCCAACGCCGCCGACGACGCCTACCCCACCTCCTGTCAGCCAAACGAATTTTCTCGATATTTCCGCCGACCTCTATCGCAGTGACATTGAAGCTGCGGTGGGTCTTGGGTTTGTCAGCGGTTTTAAGGACAATACGTTCCGTCCGAGTGCATCTCTGACCCGTGAACAGCTCGTTTCCATCGTTGTGGAAGCGTTACAGCGTGTGACGGACAGTCCCGAAGTCATTGGTACTGCCCAAGGGAACCCCTATCCCGATGTGGATCGCAACCGCTGGAGCGCGGCCAAGATTGCCTTTGCGCGCGATCGCAACATTATCTCAGGCTACAAAGAGAGCAATGGAACCTTCAGCTTCCGTCCCACCAACAATGTCACCCGTGCCGAGCTGATTGCCATTACCCGACGGGCAGCGGAGTATGCCAAAACTCGTCTGGGTGAGGATGCACAACTTCAGGAGAATCAGCCGATTCGCCAGTTTGCAGACATGGGTGGGCACTGGTCCGAGCAGGTTGTCACGCAGCTGTCTGCTTACTGTGGCGTTGCCTCTCCCCTGAATGAGACGGGCAATTCGTTCTTCCCGAATGAGTTTGCCAAGCGCAACTACGCGACGGCGGCGACCCTGCGCATGTTCAAGTGTGTGACCAAAACCGCATCCTAGGATGAGCCAACCCCTGAACCTTAGCGATCGCTTCTTTGGTGCGATTCTCGGACTCCAAACTGCCCTAGAAATGGAGTCCCAGAACAGCACAAGCATCGAAGTGCCTGTCCCTCAAGTCTCAGCCATGTTGTTGCGATATGACCCCTTGGGGGGCGGCCAGGGGGAGCTGCATCCCGTGCCGTTCTCAGTGCCATTACCATCGGTTTCATCGTCATCCCTTTGGCAGCATGGGGAAGCTTGGGTCGAATGCATGCTGCATGATCAGCTGCGGGGGATTGATCACCAGAACGCTCGGCCCTTGACGCTCAACGACTCGCTCCCAGCCACCCTTCATGGGGCCTGGCTCAGTTGGAGGCGAGGCCAATCCTGGGGGATGAGCTTCAATCTTCTAAAAAGACATTACTGTGAGGCCGTTTCTAGTCATCAGGCACGTTTTCCCGACGCTGAAACCTCAGAGCCTGAGCCCAAAACACCGCAGTGCAGCGAGACTTCCAATGCCTCCGATCATGCCTCCCCCAGACTTACTACGCCCCAATCTGCTAGTGTGGCAGCGCTAGGTCTTTGGATTGGTGCTAGCCAAGGTCCTCAAGGCATTCCTCTCCACCAGCTTTCCCCCAACGGTATGACCCGAGCCAAAGTGTATGCTCAACAGCTTTATTGGGCTTGGTCTGGGCACCATAATGCCGGAGCAGTCGAAGTTCAGGAACTCAGTGTAAGCTGAGGGGGAGAACCCCCCAGGGGGATCACGTATGGGACTTGCATTGGAGAAGCATTTTCCATCTTGGCCATGCCTGACGGTGATGTGTAAAGGCGGTGAGGTACAAAGGTCAAGCGTGGATGAGCTATCGGGGTGCCGTAGAGAGCGAGTGAGATGTCTCCAAGCCTACAAATTTCATGGAGAAATCATCTGATTAAGGGCCATTTCTCGGAAAAGCGGATCGATACCTCGTCACAATTTCTGTTTTGGAGAACCACCATGGCATCGAGACAGCTCCCCAGTCCCTCCGTTCTAAGCCGCTATAGCGCGGCTTAGAACGTTCCTCAGTGCTTGCTGACTTGCCATGAAACGGTTTCAGTCCCTTGTTCGGCAGCTTGAGAAGCGGCTTCAGCCTCTGGCCAGCTCTAGAATGAGCTTCGAGGGCCTTTTCCGTGTGTCTCATCGCCGTTCGGCAGATCCGAAGGCCCGGGCCTCAACGTCAGGCTGGGAGCATCCCCGTGACTCCGACGTGCATCCCTTAAAGCTCCATCTCTCAGCCTCTGAGGATTTGGAGTCCGCCGATGCCAGCCATTCTGCGTCCCCGGAACCGTCAGAGCCTAGCGATGATGTGGAACTAACATCCTCCCCGGAGCCGCCCTCTGCTAAGCCGCCTCCCTTCATGTCACCGCTGTGGCGCAAGCGCTCTGGGCGAACCCGATCCACGGTTTTATTTGCGATCGCCGTCACGTCTATTACCGGTGTCACGGGCCAGCGCTTTTACAATCAGCCGGAACTGAATATTGGCACCATTGCACAACAGACACTCTATGCACCGGAGGATGCCACCGTTCCCAATGAGAAACGCACTGAGGAACTGCGCAAAGAGGCAAAAACCGCTGCCATTCCAGTGCTCAGCATCAGCATTGCCAAGAACCAGAGCATTCGCAGTAATTTAGACCGCTACTTGACCCACGGAGATGCGTTGCGGTCTCAGTTGGGTCCCTTTCCTGTTTTGCCGACGAATGAACTCTCTACGGAAGTTCAGAAATATCTCAGACAAATCTCCCAGGACGAATGGTCAGCCCTGCTAAAGACCGTGCGCCAGCAGGTCGGTGCTAATCCAGCCAAGGTTTCTCTGACTGGATCCCAATCGTCTGAACAGCGGGCCATTGCGGAGCTGTTGGCCTACCGCCAGCGGACCTCGCCGATCTCTTTCCAGGCGCTTGAGCAAAAGGTACTGGCCATGCGGCTAAGCTATCGCGATGCTCGCCAACAGCTCAGCGATCCAGCGCTTTCGGAGCTGAATGCTGCCTATACGCCTCTGCTCTTTGACTTGGGCGATCGCGAATGGGAGCAGATCAAGCTTGCAGCGCATCAAGTCCTGACGAATGTTCTCACCCAAGGGATTGCCCCCGGCGTCCCTGAATCCGGAATCAACCGTGCCGTTCGCCTCCATGTCGAACTCAAACTGAGGCAAGACTACGCCGACGAAGAAAAGACGCTCGCCACGCGTCTGTTGTCACGGGTGGTCCAAGCCAATCTAGAACGAGACCTCCTTCAAACCCAGCAAAAAGCCGAGCAGGCCGCCAAGGAAGTGCAACCCGTGATGCTCAGCATCCGCGAAGGCGAAGCTATCGTTCAAGTCGGGGATGAAATCACTCAAGACCAGCTCGTTTTGCTCGATCGGTTTGGTCTGAGTCAACGGGGCCAAAACTGGGGAGCACTGTTAACCTTTGGCGGGTTTATCGCCCTAGAAGTCGCGATTTTCATGGTGGTCAAGCGGCACTTTTCCCCCCGTATGCGCCGACGCGATTTAGTCGTCATTCTCATCTTGGCCCTCAGCACACCGCTGATGTTTTTGCTGCGTTTACCCAGCAGCAGTTTGCCCGCCGTTGGCCTACTGGTGGGGAGTTTCTATGGCTCGCCCCTGGGCATTACGACCGTGGGGCTGCTAGCGGCAGCATTGCCGATTGGTTTGGAGATTGACCTACAAGTTCTCGTCGCCAGCCTCGCCAGTGGACTGATTGCATCCCTCATGGCTGGACGTCTACGGGCTCGCGAAGAGTTGGCTATCTTGGGTCTGGGTGTCGGTGTGACCCAAGGCATTGTGCACTTGGTCGTCGCTTTGATTTTGAGCGGGGCCGGTGGCCCTGTCTGGTATATCTTCCTGCGCAATGCCGGTTTCTATGCCTTGGAAGGCATTGCTTGGAGCATTGTTGCCCTTGGTGTTAGCCCGTATCTAGAGCGACTCTTTGATCTCATTACCCCGATTCGCTTGGCCGAATTGTCCAACCCCAACCGTCCAATGCTGCAACGGCTCGCCTCAGAGACGCCAGGAACCTTCCAACATACGTTGTTTGTTTCCACATTGGCCGAGGCTGCGGCCCGGGCTCTCTCTTGCAATGTCGAGCTGGTTCGGGCGGGTACGCTCTACCACGACATCGGTAAGATGCATGACCCCCAATCGTTCATCGAGAACCAAATGGGCGGCCCGAATAAACACGATCTCATTGATGATCCTTGGGAAAGTGCAGCCATCATTCGCAAACATGTCACAGAGGGGACGGTGATGGCCCGCCGCTGCCGTTTGCCCCACGCCCTCCAGGCCTTTATCCCAGAGCACCAAGGGACGATGTTGATTGCCTATTTCTATCACCAAGCCAAAAAAATGGCAGAAGCAGAACCCGATCGCTACAGCGTCAACGAGTCAGATTTTCGCTATGCAGGTCCCATTCCCCAATCGAAGGAAACCGGCATTGTCATGCTGGCCGACTCTTGCGAAGCGGCCCTGCGTTCCCTTAAGGAAGCGACGACTGAAGAAGCCCTCAACATGGTGAAAAAGATTATGCGAGCCCGCTGGCAGGATGATCAGCTCATTGATTCTGATCTCACCCGAGAAGAGCTCAATGTCATTGCCGATGTCTTTGTCCAAATTTGGCAGCAGTTCCACCACAAGCGTATTCCCTACCCGGGAGCATCACGCCCGATTGCATTCCCGCCAACCAATCCGCTGGCTTGACCGGTGGAACGAAAGGCAAGCCATCCCAAATCCAATCCTGGGCTTGGCATGAAGAAATGAGCCCACACAAAAGTGAGCCCACACAAAAGAGAGGAGAGAGACCATGGTCTCTCTCCTCTCTTTTGAGAGAAAAGGCAACTTACGCAAGGTGGAAGTCACCGTCCCTGCCCAGATTAGCCACGAACCAGACTAGCCACGAACAGACCAGCTAGCCTGGCAATCAGCCCAACCTAGCGCTGAAGATTGATCTGAGCGTTAGGCGGTAAACAGATGAGGTTGTCGCCATGGATGCGAATCAAACCACGCTGACGCAACCGACCCATCAGGCGAGTAACGGTGACACGGGTGGAGCCAATGGCGCTACCAATTTGCGCGTGGGTCAAGGACCAGGGCAGGCAATAGCCCGCTTCACAGGGCTCACCGTATTCCTCAATCAGTAGCGTCAGGAAACCGAGCAGACGATCGATCGTCCGACGCTGGCCCAGCGTGCTCAACCAGAGCAGCTTGCGCTGGTGCTGATAGCGAAAGGCGTCCAACACCTCACGGCGAAAATGGGGCCAGTTGTCCAAATCATTCCAGTACATCCAAAGGACGGAGGTTTGGTCAACATGGGCGCAGGCCTGAAGCGTAAAGGGAGACTGCGCGACAATTTCAAAGGGATGGCCCGCGCCAACAAAACCGAGAAAAGCTTCTTCGAGCGCCACCTGAGAGGTCGCTGCGCTGCTGGTTCTTGTTGAAGCGGTCAGCTGGGTATTGCCAACTAAACGGACAGAACCGCGCTGGACAAGGTAGAGCAGTCCAGGGCGAACTGGAATTTTTTCATCTTTGCTGAACGTCCGGCACCGATAGTGCTCTTGGGCCCAGTCGATGATGCGCTGCCATGTCAAAAATGGCCGAGAAGACTCTGATGATTGGGGGGAGGCAACTGTTGAATACATGAGTAATTCGAGGTGGATCTTGTAACGTCATGGACCTGGGGGGCTCAATCCAAACCTTTGACAGCTCGAGCGCTGAGGTTCCCCACATAACGAACGGCAGAATGCGAGCCCTGCGAAACGATGCTTTCCTACTAGGTCCCTGAGTCAAACGAGTCGGTCCATTACCACCCGAATATTTACGTTCCGACGTTCACCGAGGTGGTTGGCGGAGCAAACATTCATCGGGGTCGAGCCTTGTCAATCGGGAGTTCTTGCGAACGCCCCAGATCCCACGAGGTCTCTCTACTCAGGATGTCGTCGCTTGAAAGCCTTCTCCTTAGCAGGGGTTTTCAAGATTAGGTAGATACACGCAAGTAAATAATACCACAATTAACTGAAGTGGGAAGCCTTTCGGGTAAACACTTAGTCGGTTCACATTATTTTGTACATGTACTTAATTTCTGGCTCCGTATTTCTCGCGGAGTCGTAATCAACTCAGACTCCCACTAAGTAAGGGATTGGAGCGTTGTATAGCTATAGATATATGGATCTCAGAGCTTTTGAAACAATTGTCCAGCATGCCTATTTTTAGGCAGGACGAAACAGAGATTCTCCTCATCATTGAGTAGCCCTTCTGATTTGTCAGCGTAGAAAGAGCCTTGTTTTCTCTGTCATATCAAAACGTAAATGATGTCCGGCTCCGTGAATCTCGTGACTGAGTCACAATTGAGTTGACTATTTTCGGTACTTATTCCATCACAATTACGGAGAGACTAAGCGATATGGCTTAGTTCGACGCGGAGAAGATTGATACGGTGTTTTAAGGAAATCTTAGGATTTATACCCATGCATCTTCTGGAGGGGCTTGCAGCCGATGGGGAAATGGCAACTAAGCCAAAATACGGATAGATTTTTTTGCTGCGGATGACAACTGCATGTTGATTCGTTACTATCAGGGCGTGTGAGGAGCGAACCAGATGCAGGGTGCTGAGACGAAACACGGCCAGTCGTCAGCACCCTCTTCTGATCTAAGGGCTTTTCCATCACTGATTTGATTAGGCAGCTATCCCTGCCCAAGGAATAATCACCCTGGCTTGTTCAGGGACCGGAGAAAGGACCTGGGAACTACCACTTCATTCCCTAGGCGTAAAGTTAGTGTGAAATCAATCCCGCACTGTTTTTCTCTGCCTGTAATTCTGCTGAAACTATTCCTAGATATCTCTTGGCATCGTCTTCGATGCTTGGGTGAGCCCTAAACTCTCAGCAATCTTGCATGAAGTCTTTGCAGCAATGTTTGGGTTGCGCTCGGGTTTGAACAGTTCTCTGCAGAAATCTTGTTCAAGGTCGTTGGGGAAGACAGGGCTCCAATGAGGGACAATGCTTCATAGGAATTGCCTGTGTTAAAGGCCGCTGCGATCATGCTCGATTCACCCGCACAACGACGAGCAAGGCAACTTAATTTAGCAACCTTGGTTCTCATGCTGTGGGCCTTGGTTGTTATGTTGGTGCTGAAGTTGCTGGTTGGCTGGGCAACAAGTTCTATTGTGTTGATGGCAACGGCCATGCACACGCTGCTCAGTGCATTTAGTACGGTGATTAGTCTGCAGGGAAATCGTTTCCCAAAGCGATCGCGTTCTTTTCCTGCCCAGCATGGCCGTCTTGAGATCGGAACAACATTTTTGCTGTGGGCTCTGCTGGGGTTTGGAGAATTCAGTATCCTCACCATGCTCTTCCGTCGTTGGCAAGGTGCAACGGGCGGCGTCACGCTCTCGATGGCCCTTGTGCAGCTTGTGGGTCTGATGGGCTTGGTGGGGTTCTGCTTTGCTTTTATGGAGCGTTATGTGGCGCGGGTCACGAACAGCTCTGTTCTCTCTAGTAATGCATCTTTGATCCTGCAGGAAGCCTGGCTGAATCTTTTGGCCCTGTGCAGTTTACTCTTTGTCCGCTACGGCTACGGTGGTGCGGATGGAGCCCTGGCGCTCTTGATTTTGCTATTTGTTGTGCTGAATACCTGGGGCTGGCTCAACCGCCAGTTGCCTCAGCTTTTCCATGCCCATGCCATTGCGCCAGAGGCGATCGCCCACATCGTTCAGCGCACGGAGGGAGTCTTGCGCTGTGTCCTCTTGCGTAGTGACGGTCTCGTCGGTCGTCAGGTTCGAGTCAACCTTCAGCTCCAGCTCCATCCAGAATTTGAGACCATGGCAGCCACTATTGCTCAGCGGGTCGAGATTTCCCTGCGACAGCATTATGGCCCTGTGGCAACCACCATTGAATGGGTTGATGCCAAGGGTCTTCCGGTGAAGCAACGGGTGCCACAGCCTCAGGACCGGCGATCGCTCGATTTCTTAGACTGGAATTAGATTTCTGGGATTGAAATTAAATGTGTTGGATTGAAATTAAATGTGTTGGACTTAGATGCGTCGGTGCTGACGCGAGAAACCAGTGCTACAGCAAACGGCGCAGCAACCGAAACAGAATTTGAAACAGCAGCGCCACCGCTACTGCCACTAAGCCCGACACTCCAATAATCACCAGTGCGGTAATCAGATCTCCCTCTAAAGCGCGGATGAGTGGACGAATGATGACCATCAGCAGGATGGATAATCCTGCGATGATCCAGAGGTCAGCGCCTTCGATGACGCGGCGATACTGCAGGGCAATGAGTCCTCCCAGAAGGAGTAGCCACCCCCCGGCCCCCACTGCAATGGTTAAGCCAAGGCTCGCGATCGCAATGGCCAAGGCACTGCCCTGAACTCCCGTAAATGCCGAGTGAACCAAGAGCTCACGCAGAGAAAACGGCACCCGAGCAGGTTTTGACGATGATCCTGCGACAGGCTGAGATCGGGCTGGCTGCTGTATCGGCTGGGCTGCAGACTGGTTGCCCATGGGAGGGGATGGGGCGGCGGATGGTGTTGGCGGCGTCTTCACCTGCGAAGCCTTGGGCTTAGCGGGGCTAGGGCTTTGTAGTGCAGTACTGGGGGTTGCCTGGGCTGGCGCCTGGGCCGGTGGTGAAGCCGTTGGCGGGGAGACGGGGGCAGAGGAAGGGGGGGAAGAAGGGGGCGCTGGGATGGCGAAGGGCGAAGTCACCGACGTGAGGGCCGTGCCAGCTTCTACGGCAGAGGCAAAGCGATCGCGCGGCGTCGTCTGCAACATTTTTTCCAGCACCTCGGCCAATTCAGGGCTGATCGAACCATACTTTTGGTAGTCCCATTGGCCGCTGAAACTATCGTAGAGTTCAGCCGGTTCCTTGCCCGTCAGCAGTACCAGCACCGTCACCGCCAACGCATATAAATCGGTCGCAGGATAGACGGCTCCGCCCTGCATCTGCTCCGGTGGCGCGTAACCCGGTGAATAGATGCCGGTGGAGGTATTCGCCGCTTTGCCCGCGGACTGGGTGACTTGTTTAACGGCACCAAAGTCGAGCAGGTAAATCTTGCCCTTGCGATCGCGCATGATGTTGGACGGTTTAATATCCCGATGAATCGCATCGCGATCGTGGACAAAACTTAGAATCTTGAGCACATTGAGCAAAATTTCCCGCGCATCAGCCTCAGAGAAGGGACCCTTTTGCTCCAGCTCCTCTTCCAAGGACTGACCATCGATGTATTCCTGCACTAGGTAAAAGAGTTCCTGGACCTTACCCGCTTGCATACTGGGCACTTGCAGCGGAAAAAAGGCCAGCATGTCAGGAATCTGGGGATGGGCGTTGCCCAACTGCTCCAAGGCTTCGGCTTCCCGCTCAAATAACCCCTGGGCCAGGTCCAGTTGAGCCGTACTCAGGTCCCCATCGGGCTGAAAAATTTTGACCACACAGGTGCGGAGTGCCGGGGAAAAGCGATCGATCGCTAAATAGGCCGCCCCAAAGCCTCCTTTGCCGAGCAGCCGCTGGGGTAAATAGCGTCCTGCCAGAATCAAGGGCATGCCACAGGACGTACAAAACTTTTGATTGACCGTTTTGACCGTCTTGCTGTCAGCCAAGTCCGGAAATACATTGTGGGGACGCGGACAGCCCGGACGGGTGCAGTTAAGCTCCATGAATTCCTTAAAGAAACCTCTCGCAGAAACCTTTGGCGCACCTCTTTTGCAGGCATGCTGACGGTTGCTAGTAGTCTGCCACAGGCTGTCCCAAATATTGGCTCTCCCCAAGCGCTATCTGAAACTCACCTCCGATGCGAGTCTTGATGAATCACAATCTAGTGAGCCCGCGACCGGTGTACTCAAGATTCCGAGGTCACTGAGGCGACCTGTTCTCCCGACTCTTCTATGGCTTTGGCAGACAATTTTGTGGTTTTGGTCGCCTTGGCCGTCGATTTTCCATTGGACAATTTGCCATTGGATTCAGTCGCCTCTGAGACACCATCCTTCCCCGCGGCGTAAAGGTCGAAACCTTCGCTATAGGAGCCCGTGGCAAAACGTGGCAAAATCTCCTGACTAAAGGCTTCTGCGGCTTTAGAGCGATAGCGATTGGGGTTATAGATGACGGACAGTGTCCGCCGAATAGTCATGTCTTCTAACTGGGCTTGATGGAGCAACTCCATCTCTAACTCTTTCTCAATCGCTGACACCGAGAGAAACGCAGCGCCTAGGCCGGACTGGACTGCATTTTTAATCGCCTCAATGGAATTCAGCTCCATTTCGATGCGCATGCGTCGGGTTTCGACACCGCAGCGGGTCAGGACCTGGTCAATCACCTTCCGAATCGTGGATTGGGCATCTAGGGCAATGAAGTCAAGCTTGTAGAGGTCTTCTCGCTGTACCTGCTCCACCTGGGCCAAGGGATGGAAACTGGGCAGGACTAGGGCGAGCTCATCCTCGGCATAGGGCACTGTGACCAAGGAATCTTGGAGTTCCACGGGCACTTCACCACCGATAATCGCTAGGTCAATTTGGCCATTGGCGACGCTCCAAGAGGTGCGGCGAGTGGAATGCACATGGAGCTGGACCGCTACGTCGGAATATCGCTTTCGAAATAGACCAATCATGCGCGGTAGCAGATAGGTACCGGTGGTTTGGCTCGCTCCGATGATTAATGTGCCTCCCTGCAAATTTTGCAGATCTTCAATGGCACGACAGGTCTCTTGGCAAAGGCTCAGAATTTTTTCGCCATAGTTGAGCAGTAGATGACCTGCTTCCGTTAGCTGGGCGCGCCTACCACCTCGATCAAACAACGGCACATCCAACTGGCGCTCTAAATTCTGGACCTGAAGACTAACCGCCGGTTGGGAGACGTAGAGACTGTCGGCGGCTCGCTTAAAGCTACCTTCGGCGGCGATCGCCTTCAAGATTCGTAACTGATCCAATGTAAAGGGGAGATCAGACATATCAGCTCAACTGCTCAAAGTAAGCCGCACAGAAGGTCATGGTCTTTATTCCAAAATTGTGGGCCCTGCGCTTTTCTCGGGAAAGTTGCCAAACAATAGCAAAACTCTGTCCCAAACTGGACAAACTACGTCACATAAATTCCAAGCCCATGTTTTAGTACCACAGCAGAAACTCTTATGCTTATATCGGGAACGCTAGAGGTAGGCGATCCCATGCCCGCCTTGACTATGAATATATGCCCTCAGGGGCAGCCCACGTTGCAAATCTAGAATAAATGTTAAGTACAGAGATGAACTGGGAGGTAGTCCAAGATTTCCTGAACGTTTCAGGAATCAAGGGCGTCGCTTTGATCGATGGACAGTCCCGTCCATATTTTAAGGGTATTGAAAAAGTACTCAATTCCCAGCAGCGTGAGGCATTAGCTCAAGGAGTGTGGCAGGTCCTAGAGACCATTCCAGAGAATTTTGATTCTTTTGAATTTCAGTTTGCCGGCACCCAGGTCTACATCCATAAAATGACCCAAGGGCTCATTTTGCTGGTCCTGACCCACGACTCTCTGCTCTACCCGGATTACTGTGAGGCCTTCACAAAACTCAAGGGTGCCTTTGAGGCGGATGGAGATGCCACCCTAGAATCCTTCCGAAGACTCCTCGGTGCTCGCAACACGACGGTGATATCCCCCTTGGATGCTGAAGAGGAGTCAGCACCCGTCGAGAGCAGACCAGCCACTCAGGTCGCCCGAGAAACGGCGATCGCCCAAGAAATCGCTCAGGATTTAGCGGCTCAAAATGGTCAAGGCGGAGCAGCCTTCACAACGGCCTCCACCATCCAGGAGCCGGTTCAGCCTCCGGAAACGACTGCACCGTCTCGGTCGAAGTCACGGCCAGATTTGGAAGATACCCTCGAAGATGTCTTTGCAGAGGACAGAATAGCGATCGAGAAAGCCGCAGCGCTGGAAGACGCCTCCCGACAAGAGGTCGCCGCTGCCCAGGCCGCTCAAAAACAGGCTGCCGACCAAGCCAAAGCGGCTCAGCAGCAAGCCGCGCAAGAAAAAGCAGCTAAAGAAAAAGCAGCTAAAGAAAAGATTGCCCAAGAGAAAGCCGCCCAAGAGCAAGCCGCTCAAAAGCGAGCTGCCCAACAGCAACAGGCCGCAGCGCTTAAGCGCCAAGCGGCAGCAGCATCCAACCCTGAAGAGACTCACCCCGCCCAAACACCCCCTTCACGGGATGCGGCACAGTTGGCTGACACATTGGTGGATATGGCGGACAACCCTTTTGCGCCCGCCATGGCTGCTCCGCCGGATGCCCTGACAGAGACGTTCGCCCCGATTCCCGAGACTGCCAATGCATCAGGGCTACCAGAAATTGGTTTACCCGATGTAGACATGCCCGATCTGGGTCTCCCCGATGTCAGCTTCGGTGACGTGGAATTGCCCGACCTGGGTCTTCCGGAAGTCAGCAATCCTGTGGATGTTGCCCCATCGAATGTAGCCTCAGCGTCGCCCGCAGTGGCGCCCGACGTCGATGTTCGTGCGGAGCGTGTCAATCCAGGGATTGACACCGAGGCCAGTGCCCAAGGTTTACCGCTGGAAGATTGGCTCACAGCGCTCAACAGCCTGGGTCAATGTGCCGTGCACTATCTGGGTCGAGCCGTTGTGGTCAACTACTGGCGGACCAGCCGTCCAGAATCGGATTGGTTAGCCAAATTTGAAGTCGAGCGTTCCAGCCATATCCAGGCCGATGAGGAACTTCCCTTGGCCCATGGCACCACCGTTGAACAACAGCTCGAACTCCAGGATTGGGCTGATCGATTTGCTCAGCGCTGTGGCCGTGTGATTCGTGACTTCCCCCAGCTGGCAGAAACCCAGGGATTCAAGCCGGAGCAGCGGGAGTTGCTGGGCCTTTAGGCAGCCTGAGTGGGTTCTGGGCTATGACTGCTGGGCTGCTCTTTCTCAATTTTTGGTGTTAGAAGCAATGTCTAAATAGGCATGCTTGGACTACGGTGCCCGATGCAGAGAGCTTTCACCCCGATTGGGCCAAGTTAAGTGGGCCAAGTAAGTGGGCAAAGTTCTGTTCGTGGCATCAACCCCTACTCGTGACACGTGGTCTTGCGAACGCTGTCTGGCGTGAATCTGTTTTGGCTGGGATAAGCATTCAGGGATAGGCGTTCAATGGTGAAACAGGTTCGGTTAGAGCCCATTGGGCAAACCATGCGGGTGGAGGATGATGCCACCTTACTGTCGGTGCTGCTGCATCAGGATTTAGATGTTCTCAAAGAATGTGGGGGGCGCGGTATGTGCGCGACTTGCCACATTTACGTTAAGGATGGCATGACCTCGCTGTCGCGCATGTCTCGGCGTGAACAACGCACGCTGGAGGTGATTACATCCTGTCGCTCCAATTCAAGGCTTGCCTGCCAAACCCGCGTCAAGGGGGAAGGCGTGGTCGTCGAATTGCCCCCAGGCATGTATGTTCAGTCCATTCAAGACATTGAAGTTTTGATTGGTCGTCGGGCGGATCAAAACCTTTTGCATCCGGTCACTGGGAAAATTCTCGTGGAAGCGGGAAAACTAGTAACACGCTCGATGCTGAAGCAGCTGAAGAGTGTTAATTTCGAGGTGGCTCACTACTTCAACAACTCCCATGGGGTATAACTCCAACGGGACACGCGGGCAATGTTTGCCGCGAGTGTGATGTCTGGTCTTGAACGCGTTGCTCACAACGGGGTTTTGATCCATCCATTCGTAACCTCGTCCGTTTCATTCACTCCCCCAAGAAGATCATGGTGATCGCATCCCTAAACCCACCCCAAACGAAGCTGAAGTTTCCGAAGAAACACAATCACTTCGGCTACAGCGATTTTTTTCGCCTTGATAGCGATCGCGGTACGCTAACCGACTGGAACGGCAGTCAAAACTTCCTTACCAGCGAAGATTTTATTCTCGGTCTAATTGAAGGACTGGAAGAGGAAGTGGGCGAAGCCTCCGCCGCTGTGATGTACACGGTGGGTTGTGAGTGGGGCAAGCGCGATTCTTTCCTCTTTGAGAAATGGTTTGAGCAAGAATATGGCCGCAGCATTCGTCAGGTGAATCTGATGTTTTTGCTGGAGACCTGGTGGTGGCCCTACATCAGCCAGGGCTGGGGCCGCTGGGACGTGGATTTGAGCGATCGCCAGCAGGGTTTTATGTTCATCAATCTCTACGACTCAGCCCTGGCCCGTACGCTGGGCGATGTGGGTAAACCCGTTTGCCATCTCTATGCTGGTCTCTTTGCAGGTTTCTTTACGGAGCTGGTCAAAAAGCAGTTAAGCTGCATCGAAATTCAGTGCTACTCCATGGGCGAGAACTACTGTAAATTCCTGCTGGGCGGACAGGATCGCATCAACGCAGCCTCCTTCTGGTTGAATGAGGGCGCTACCGCCAAGGACATTACCCAGCGTCTACGGGATGGAGATTAATGATGGCGACTGCTGTTTCAACAACGGTGTCTGCGCAGGCAATCTCAGCGCAATCCACCTCAGCGCAATCCACCTCAGCGAAGGTTTCAGCGGGGGCCAGTATGGACTCTCCTAGTGCATCGGCCTGCTCCACGGCGGCCCCCTGGAAACGCCTCAGCGTGGGTCAATTTTTGCGCGGGGTCAATTGGGAAAACAAGCCTGCCCCTGCGATCGTCCCCCAGCCAAGCTCCAACACCGCAACACTGCCTCCCCAGGAACTCACCTATCGTCTGAGTGTGGGTCAGTTTTTCAATGCCATTCCTTGGGACGGCAGAACTCCCATTGCCCAGGACACAGTTCCAGCTGCCTCACTCGAATTACCGCTGAGCGCGGCGACCATCCCCGGTGAAACCGTGGAGCTTCCTGACCTGGATGAATTTGCAGATGGAGCGGCAGATGCGGGGGAAGACATCACACTGGACGATTTCTTCGGGGCGTTTCCCGATGCCTAGTCCCGATGTTTAGTCCCGATACCGTTGGTTCTGGCAAGTCTTAGGCTGTGGCAAGTCTTAGGAGGAGGCAAGTCTTAGGCCGTGGCAAGGTGGTAGACGGGCGCAAGGGCTCTCTGGTCAGCTCTGGCTACCTCTGATAGAGCGACAGTTCCTCCCTTCAATCTCCTTTGCTCTGTGCATCCGCTTATATTTTTCTCTGAGTAAGGTTTTCCCTATGTATTTGGCGATCGAAGCACTATTTAGCGCAACGGATAAGCGATATCTGACCGGCGACGAGCTAAAGATGCTCGGTCGTTACAGTCTGTCACTGCCCCACCGTCTGAAAATTTATCGCCAGCTTCGTAGCCAGGAACTGAGCCTGTTTCAGGCGATCGCCGACGAAATGGAAGCGAAATTACCAGAAGAGCCCCAGGAAAACTTAGAGCGTAGTCTCAAGGGCGGTGTCTCGGCATTGCGCCAATGCGCCATGGCCATGCTGGTCAATGATGTTGACCTGATGGCAGACCAATTGCGCTGGCTCAAATCGACCCAAGCCAACTACGACTCTCAGGCCATCGATACGCTGTTATTCAGCCTCCTGCATCGTCAACTGGAGCAACTGCTGGCTCCCAAACAAATGAAGTTTTTTGAGACGTTCTACCAGCCACTGCAGGCACTCTAGCTAGGCGCTCGCGCCCTCCGCTTGCTTGCGCTTAGAACACTCAAGTTTTGCTCGCTCTGAATCCACCGTTCTGTTAATCCACAGTCCTGTTCAACCGGAACATCCTATGATTTCTGTCGCTGACCTGCTCTCCGCTACCCCCAATGCCCCCGGCAGTTTCTACGCAGCGAGTTCCTACGTACGCAGTGACCTAGAACTGGGCCTGCTGGAAAATCGTAGCGGCAGTCGCCTACTCGCGATTCCCGATACCTTGATCAAAGCGCTCTACGCTGGGTTGGAGCAAGAAACTGGCCTCGCCTCGCGTTTGGTTTTAGCGAACTGCGGTCGCTGGTGGGGCAAAAACTTCTTCCAGCGTTTTAGCGAAGAACTCTCCCAGCACTACAGCCAATCCCTCTCCGAATTGCCCATGGCTGAGTTTGTTCAGTCCCTCCAAGAATGCTGGATTAGCCATGGCTGGGGCACCATGGACTTGGACCCTGAGGTTGCCGAAAAGGGATTTTTGATGGTGAAAACCTGGAATTCGCCCTTTGCCGCCCAAGCTCCCCAAATGAATCGCCCCGTTTGCTTTATGGATGCGGGCATTTTGGCGTCGTTTTTTAGTGCCCTAACGGGACAGGAACTGGACTGCATTCAAATTAGCTGCGAATCCCTCGGCTCAGACTGCAATCGTTTTGTGCTGGGTTTAGCCGAGCGCCTTGCTCCAGCCGAAGACATGGTCGAGAGTCAAACGGATTGGACTACGATTGTGCAGACCCTCACGGCCTAGGTCTTGTCGCCTTTGACGCCTCATCAGCCTTGCTATCGTTCGCAATATCATCGGTTTGGCCTGCTTGCCCAGGGACAGTTTGGCAAAGTTTACTGTGCTCTGCATCGCCGTAGCGGCAAGATGGTGGCGCTGAAGATCTTGGATGCACGGCGATCGCCCACGGCTGATTTTTTGCGGGAACTCAGTACGACCCTTGCCCTCAATCATCCCAATCTCGTTCAGGTTTACGGCGTTGAGCACCAACCCCACCAGCGGCATTTGCTCTTGGACTACTGCGAGGGCGGTACCCTGCGCCAACTGTTGGACACCGAACCCAGGCCTAAACGGATGGTTCTCCTCCAGCTCATCATCCATCTTCTGGCGGGCCTGCACCACGTCCACAGCCGGGGAATCGTCCACTGCGATGTGAAGCCCGAAAATATTCTCCTCACCCTGACTCCCGAGGGGTGGTGCCCTAAACTGACGGACTTCGGCATCGCTCACAACCAGGCTCTACCTCCGACTAAAACTCTGGGCTCTCCGGCCTACATGGCCCCTGAGTATTTTGACGGTCATATCTCTCCAGCGGTCGATATCTATGCCGTCGGCATTATTCTGTACGAAATGATGGTGGGCTACCGTCCCTTTCAGGGACCCCCCGACCAGCTCCGAGCCGTTCACCACACCCAAGCCCTGCCTGGGTCCGCTTCCATCCCCCCAGCACTGTGGCCGATTCTGGAGCGTGCCCTCGCCAAGCATCCCCGCGAACGTTTCCACTCCAGTGAGCAACTGGCCCAGGCCCTTACAACGGCCTCGGAGCAGATTGACCGGTCTACATCGAGGGAAGGATACCGAGCCAGACCCTATGACCGGGTCTCTCTGTTTGAACCATGGTCTCTCGCGGAACAATCGCTGCCCCCCTCCACCCATCCGCCACCGCCATCGCTGGTTCCCGAAGTCATTGCCTTGGCCCCGGATCGAAGTTGGGGCGCTCGGCTAGAAGCATCCAAGGGTCTGTTTTATTGCCTACGCAAGGGCCAGTGGTCTTCCCCCCATGCTTTGCCTCGTGCGCTCTCCAATCCCCCCAAGACCCGAGACGCTAAACAGCAGCACGAAAGATTACCCCAAGCGTTGCGCAAGACGCAGACCGAGCCAAAAATCCTCATTCTCGATGGCCGCCATGGTGTGATTTGGTCCTCTAGCCCTGGTCAGACCCAACTCACCCTCTTCAACCGACGGGGCCACAGTTTGGCACCGATTATGCTTTCGACTGAAATCACTCAAATTTTCCCGAGCCATCATCCGCTGCAAATGTTGGCTTTAGAAAAGCATGCCCCTCAAGTTCTGCTGAAGATCTCTCTGCATCCCTTTTGTGTCCAGCGTATACCTCTGGCGATCGCCCCCAGCGCTGGCCTTTCCCTGCCCTGGGCCATTGCCTTAGCCGACTCGGAGGGACGTCTTTTCTTGATAGACCATGCAGGCAATGGCCTGGGCCTTGTCGCCTCACCCTTTCAGGACTTCAACACAGAAATATCTGTAAAAGAGACTCAGCCAGTTGAAATGAAAGGAAAACTAACACAATCAGAAAAATATCTCCCAAAACAATCAAATATCCAGCTTTTCGCTGTCAATCAGTGGGAATTGGCCATCGAAATGACCTCTACTTCTCCGCATCAGCCGAACCACATCCAACAAATTTGCCTCAAGGATTTAGAGCTGGAACTTATCTTTTAAAGAGAATCTGCTATGTTCCCCTCACAGGGCTTCGGGACATTCTGGGTTCGCCGATTCGCATCTTTTGGAAGAAATTGTTAAGCTTCTTAGGTGGCCCCCAGAAGTCGCCATGTCCGTCCCCCAGAAGTATTTGGGGGCTTTTAGAAAAATTAACGTTCCCCAAGCAGCCTGGTAGCATTGAGGTACGAATTACAGAGAAGTGGCCGCTATGTCACGACTCGAATCATTAACTGAATCTTTCTCTCTTTGATATTGATTTCCGCATCGCATATCGATCGCCAAGCTTGTTTTATTGACCGTTGTTGACTGGCTGAGTTGATCCCCTCCCGATCGCGGGCAAGCGGATTTTTATTTGGTTTTGGGAATTTTAGATAAAAAACAGGTTAGGCAACTACTGTGATAGCAGTTAACGAAAATAGTTTTGACCAGGAAGTCCTTGAGTCATCTGTCCCCGTACTCATCAATTTTTGGGCTCCATGGTGTGGCGTTTGCCGCCTAATCAACCCGATTTTGGGGCAGGTCAACCTCTTTGCGGACAGTCGGCTCGTCAAAGTAGTCAGTATCAATGCTGATGAGAACTTTAAGCTGGCGAATACTTACCGCCTCAAGACGTTGCCCACACTGCTGCTGGTTCAGGGAGGCCATGTGTGTGAGCGCATTGAGGGGTTCAATGGACGAGATGAGCTGAAGCTTGCTTTGGAAAGGATTTCTAGCCAGTGCCACCTCTATTCTGCCTAGCCTTGTTCTTGCTCCCTTGTCCTCGCTCTGGCGTTAGCGCAAGTGCTGTTAGCGCGAAGGGTTAGAACTCAGAGCATTTCAATGGCCCACGCTTATTGGCGTGGGCATTTTTTTGTTTAAACCGTCCTCATCCCTGCTCTTCAAGCAAATCGTCTCGCTCCCAGCGCTGCCATACCGCAGGGGCGATTCACCGACCCAAGGCCCTCCCCTTCAGTCGTTTCAATCTGGCATCTTGACATCTGCAAAAAGACAGATTTCAATTCGTCACGCCGTGGGAATCCTAGGAAAAGTCACAATCCTTTCTGTGTAAGAATAATGAGTGATTTGTCCTGGGCAGGAAGGAGACGATTCATGTCCCTACGCCCAAGAATCTACGGAGCTCGACGCGAATCCGAGGCCATGTGATGGAAGCAATTTATGAATACGCCTGGCTCATACCAGTCTTTCCGCTGCTAGGAGCAGCGCTGGTGGGCATCGGGCTCATCTCCTTTAACCAAGCCACCAACCGGCTACGGCAGGCAAATGCAGTTCTAATTTTGACCCTGATGGGGGCTGCTGCTGTCTTTTCCTTCGCGCTACTCAGTAGCCAAATCCAGGGCCATGAACCCTTTGTCCGCACCTTTGAATGGGCTGCAGCCGGAGACTTTCGGCTGACGATGGGGTACACCGTCGATCATCTCACCACGCTGATGCTGGCGGTGGTAACCACGGTCGCCATTTTGGTGATGATTTACACCGATGGTTACATGGCCCATGAGAAAAGCTATGCCCGCTTTTATGCCTACCTGAGCCTATTCAGTGCCTCCATGTTGGGGCTTGTGATTAGCCCCAATCTGGTCCAGGTTTATATCTTCTGGGAGCTGGTGGGCATGTGCTCCTACCTGCTGATCGGATTTTGGTATGACCGCAAAGGTGCGGCGGATGCTTGTCAAAAAGCGTTCGTCACCAACCGAGTCGGTGACTTTGGACTGCTGCTCGGCATGTTGGGCCTCTACTGGGCCACGGGCAGCTTTGAGTTTGACATTATGGGTGAGCGTCTGGAGACACTGGTTTCTAGCGGTTCCCTCAGCGCCGGTCTGGCGGTTCTGTTCGCCATTTTGGTTTTTCTCGGTCCCGTCGCCAAGTCGGCTCAGTTCCCGCTCCATGTCTGGCTACCGGACGCGATGGAGGGTCCAACCCCCATCTCGGCGCTGATCCACGCAGCGACCATGGTGGCCGCGGGGGTTTTCCTGGTTGCTCGCATGTTCCCCGTGTTCGAGCAATTGCCCACGGTCATGAATGTGATTGCTTGGACCGGTGGCGTCACCGCATTTTTGGGCGCGACCATCGCCATCACGCAAAACGACATCAAAAAAGGTCTGGCCTATTCCACCATGTCCCAATTGGGCTACATGGTCATGGCCATGGGCGTCGGTGCTTACACAGCGGGTCTGTTTCACCTCATGACCCACGCCTATTTCAAGGCGATGCTGTTCCTGGGCTCTGGTTCGGTGATTCACGGCATGGAAGAGGTCGTTGGTCACGATCCAACGTTGGCCCAAGACATGCGCCTGATGGGGAATCTGCGCAAGTACATGCCCATTACAGCCATCACCTTTTTGATCGGAACCCTGGCTATCTGTGGTATTCCACCCTTTGCAGGCTTTTGGTCCAAGGATGAAATTCTCAGTCTGACGTTCCAGGCCAATCCGATCCTGTGGTTGATCGGCTACATCACCGCGGGGATGACGGCGTTCTACATGTTCCGCATGTATTTCATGACCTTTGAAGGTGAGTTTCGCGGTAAGGACGCAGAAATCAAAGGGGTGCTGAAAGCAGAGGCCGCTGGTGTCTACGCCTTTGGCCCGGGCGCCATGCATGCCCAAGAGCTGGGCACCCACCAGGACCACGACGATCATCACCACGCTGATACGCCCCATGAATCGCCGCTGACGATGACCTTCCCGCTGATGGCACTGGCGGTGCCGTCGATGTTGATTGGTCTATTGGGCATGCCCTGGGCGAATCGCTTTGAGGCATTCATCCATGCGCCGGGCGAAATCATTGAAGAAGCTCATGGGGCCTTTGATTGGGGTGAGTTTCTGATCGCGGGGGGCAGCTCCGTGGGTATTGGTCTGCTTGGTATTACGTTGGCTTCGCTGATGTACGCCAGAAAGAGCATTAATCCAGCGGCGATCGCCAAGAAGATCGAGCCTCTCTACTGGCTTTCCCGCAACAAGTGGTATCTGGATGACATCAACTACAAGGTGTTTGTCCAAGGCAGCCGCCGCATTGCGCGTCAGGTGTTGGAAGTGGACTCCAAAGTCGTGGATGGCATCGTCAACCTCACGGGCTTTGTCACCCTCGTCACTGGCGAAGGTTTGAAGTATTTCGAAAATGGTCGAGCTCAGTTCTATGCGCTCATCGTCTTCGGTGCTGTGCTGGGACTGGTGGTGGTCTTTGGCGTGACCTAAGGGTTAGCAACCCGAGCAATCGTCGGTTCAGAATTTCCCTAAAACGAACTGAATCACTCAAAAAAAGGCCCTGCATTCAATGCAGGGCCTTTTTTTGTTCCGGCTGACTCAACGTCTGTAACTCAGGATTTAGCTGCATTTCCCGGCTTCCGTACTTCCACCGAAAAAGCCTACTAGCCTACCAGATATATGCGCGCTTCACGATTCGATTTGGGTGTTTCTGTAGATGAAGGAATCGATACGGGCCAATTAAGCTTGATTGAGACTGAGGGACACAACGCCCAGCCCGATGGCTCGCCCCCTCTGAGTGTATTTGTGACAACCCAGAATTCTCAAGCATGAACGTTGCCCAATCCGCATCATTCATGGGGGGAATTCTGATGAAAGCCCAGTCTGCTCCATCCCATACGCCACCTGCAGTGATGACTTATTCTTCGACCATCTCCAGCACAACCGCAGAATATCTTCCCACTTGCGAGAGCGTCAATTCCGGCGATCGCCCCCATAACACCGAGGTTGATCAGCCCTGCGGGTCTTCACACCCAACCGCTACAACCCCCGCCAAGGAAGCTCCACCGACTGAAAAGGTGATGTTCCGTGCGGAGTTGGCGTCTCCCTTTGGACACATCCTCTTCTAGGCCGTCCATCCTAAAACTTTTTACAACTCATGGCTGACATTCTTCTGGCGTCGGGTTCCCTCAACTACAGCGAGAATGGCGCGGCGATCGCCCCAGGCAGGGATGCCAGCCTCAGCGGCTTCGAAGGACTCGCTAACTTCGATGGCTATAGCCTCACCGCTAGCCTCACCGGAGCATTGGCCTCCGACCGTGTGGAGCTGATCGCTTCGGGCTCCCTCAAGCGTGATGGCCGTAGCATCCTATTCAATATTGACGGCACTGATCGTGCCATTGGCTCCTTCACCGGCGGCATTGGCGTCGAGCCTTTGGTCATCCACTTCAATGCCGCAGCCACGAGTAATGCGGTGCTGGCCGTTCTGGAAGGCTTAGGCTATTTCAATACGTCAGAGGCATTGGTCAATGGCGATCGCACCCTTGGCTTGGCTCTGGCCAACAGCAACACCCCCAACGGCCCGTCGGCGATCGCCAATCGAAACTTCGCCGTCACGGGCATGGATGACTCGGTTCAGTTGTTCAGCAGAACCGTTCTGTTCGATGGGGCTCAAAACGCGACTCCGGACCAGCCCAATGCCTCCCCCGATGGGGCCTGGTTCTACACGCTGGACCTTACCAAAGTCCCGAACGACTATCCCATTATCAATGTCCCGTTTCCCTATTCGCTGGCAGCGGGTAACCAGCTCGATGTTCGTGGCCAAGCCATTCGAGGCAGTGCCTCAGTTGCAGCAGGGGCAGGGGTCACCACAATGACCAGTGACCTGGATGCCTATGCGGGTATCAGCAACTATCGCTTCAACTATGAGAAAAGCGATACCTTTGACGAGATCGTTTCCCTGTCGAATTCTGAAGCCCAGTTCGACCTTGAACTAGAGCCTCTGCGTCGTGATTTTCCGAGTCTCGATCGCAATACTGGCTATCAGCTTTCCTTTACCTCAGAGCTTGTCTCCGAAAGTCGTACAGCGGCAGCGGATAAGAACGGTGACGGCTTGGCTGATCGCGCTGGCTTCAGCGTCATCGTCATTGGCAACGACCAAAAAGGGATTGAACTGGGGTTCTGGAGTGACCGCATCTGGGCTCAGAACGACGGCAAAAGCCAACAGAATCCTGCCCTTGAACCGGACAGCGATCCCCAAGACCCGCTGCGCACATTTTTCACCCAGGGCGAAGGTGTCAACTTCAATACTCAGCAAGACGTTCAGTACGACCTTTCGGTTCAGGGCGATCTCTACACGCTATTCGCTGACAACAGTGTCATTTTGACGGGACAGCTACGCGATTACAGCGACTTCAATCCTGGTGAACAGGTGGTTCTTGATAGTGAGAATAAAATTCCGGTCATTGACCAGGTGAGGGTTTTTCCGCCGAATCCCTACGCCCAGGAAAATTTTATTTTCCTAGGCGACAACACCCCCACAGCAGAGGCCACGGTCAAGTTACGTGATGTCAGCGTCAGTACGGGCAGCAATCCCGCGATCACGCTGCAACCCGGTGCTGAACCACAGATACCGACCCTCAGCCTCAGCGACATTGATGGACCCACTGAGCAATTTGTCGAGGCTAAACTCGCGGTCAGTTCAGGTACCCTAACCCTTGCCACGACTGTAGAAGGCGGCGTTGGCAGTGGCGACGTCACGAATAATGGGACAGGGCTTGTCACCCTAGTGGGCAGTCTCGATCAGATCAACAAGACTCTAGCCGCCACCAACGGCCTCAGCTACGCTCAGACTGATTCAGCCCTCACCTCAGTGCCGCTGAATATCAGCGCCAACAAGGCGTTTCGTGACAGCCTCGCCCTGGTCGGCAAAGCCGGAAAAACGCTCATTGGCGACGGCAGTTTTGACCAATCCAGCATGACGCCGATGCAGCCCCTGATTACGAATCAGCACTGGCAGATTGCAACAACGGGGGAATTCTTGGCAGCGGGTAAGACCGACGTCATCTGGCATCACTCAGCGACGGGACAACTGTTGCTGTGGCAGGATCTTGGCGAACAGCTCCTGAGCGGATCGAATGAAACCGGCTTGCTGCCCCAGCAGGCGATCGCCCTCCCCAACGTCTCCGACAAAAACTGGTCTATCAAAGGCAACGGCCAATTCAATGACGACAGCAAACTGGATCTTCTCTGGTACAACACCACAGACCAGAGGATTGCGGTTTGGTACATGGACAACGGCGAGAGAGTCGGCCAAGGCGAAGTCAGTATCGATGCGAATTTGCAGACCGAACTGGAGGGATATCAGCTCCAGGGCAGCGGAGATTTTGATGGGAATGGTGCGGCAGAATTCCTTTGGACCAAAGCATCAGCGCCAGCACTCCTGACCGAACTAAACACCAGTGGTGGTGCTCTCAGCCTGACAACGGCAGCAGCTTTGTCTGAGACACCTGGCAATGATTTTGTCCTGGCCAGCATCGGCAGCTACAACAGCCGAGATGACCAACGTGACGATATTGCTTGGCTAACAGGCAATACAGCAACGCCCCATCAGGTTTGGCAAATGAATGGCACATCTGTGCAAAAAATCATTGATGTTGCCAGCATTTAAAGCGTGCAAGGAAGCATCATGAGCTTGTCTTTTGCGAGGGTCTGACAATGCTCATTTTTCGCTCATGTTCCGCTGATAAATTCAAGAAGGCTTCATTCAAGGGCAGAACTCCTTAAATTTACCCCATAGCTCTCACTGCCAGCGGTTCCCCATTCAGCATTTCCACGTAGGATTACCTCATATTTGGAAATTTCTACGGGGACCGCATCTTGCTGAGGTCTTAGCTAATTGACCAGCTGAGTCAGTGAGTGGCGGAAATTTAAGATGGCATCGATTAACTTGGCATCCGCCCCCCTTACCTATGGGGAGAATGGCAGTGCCATCGCTCTAGCGGGCAGCAACGCACTTTCTGGGCTCGACGGTACGACCAATTTCACCGGCTTTACGCTCACAGCTGAGCTGGGCGGCAGCAGTGGCCAATCCGCCGATCGCCTCAGCATTATTCCCCAGGGCTCTATTTCCCTCGATGGTCGCCGCATTCTCTTCAACCAAGCTGCCATTGGTGAGTTTCGTGGGGGAGTGGGTACGGAGCCTCTGACCATTGAGCTTGCGGGGACCGTCAGCCGAGCCGCCGTTCAAGCTCTCATTCAACAGATTGGCTATCTCAATGTTTCCGATGCCCTGTCCAGCGGTAGTCGCAGCGCCACGCTCACGCTGCAAAAATCCGGCAGCGAGACGGCGACGGGGAGTCGGGCGATCGCCATCACCGGCATTAACGATGCGCCTATCGCTCTGCAAACCATCACGCTCTACGACGGCAGTCGTGGCAATGAAGCCGACAGCGATGATGCTGCCCCCGGTGGCCCTTGGTTGTTCTACCAGGACACCACCCGATTTATCGATGGTGAAGCAGACCGACAAACCAGCGGCGGAAAAACGACGTTGTCTAGCGACAATGATGCCTTTGCAGGCCTGAGCAACTACGACGTCATCCCACGCTTTTTCCCCCCTAGAATCACCAGCGACATTGTCAACGACGACTTTCCCAGCCTAGACCGCAACCAAGGCTATACCCTCTCCTTCGATGCCAAGCTCATCAGCGAGAGCGTCAACCCCAACAGCGTCGATGAGAACCAAGATGGCCGCAATGACCATGCTGGGTTCAACGTTCTGCTCCTCAGCTCCGATAGTCGGGGGATTGAGCTAAGCTTCGAGGCAGATAGCATTTGGGCTGATGAAGACGGCACAACCCAATCTGACCCGTCCAAGGAGCCGGACCAAAGCCCCCGTGACAATGCCCGTACACTCTTTACCCAGGCGGAGTCAGCGGCCTTCAATACGACCCAGCTGACTCAGTACGATCTGACGGTCAAGGGCGATCGCTATCAACTCTTCGCCAACGATCAGCCCGTCCTCAGCGGCAAGCTGCGAGACTACTCCACCTTCGCGCCTGACAGCTTCACCGTTTTTGGCCAAACGATTACGCCGCCCAATCCCTACGAAACACCAAACCTGATTTTTCTAGGCGACAACACGCCAGCTGCGGGGGCAACCGTTGAGATTGC
>CALIJJ010000175.1 GCA_938017515.1 uncultured Pseudanabaenaceae cyanobacterium | reverse complement strand
GTGTATTAGGCTGAATTATGGAAAAGCTTGCACAGAAGAAATACGCTCATATTCGGCATAACATGCTGATTTGGGATCTTATGCACGGCTTGAGTCGGCCTAACGTAACAATTTGGGGCGTTAGGCTGACGAATTTCGGTATAACACCTTATATTTGGGGTGTTATGCGGAACTGAATCGGCATAACACCCTGATTTGGATGGATAGGCAGAACACAATTCGGTATAGCCCCCCCGCTGAAGGAGATAGGCTGACGAGGTTCAGCCTAAATAATAGTTAGGCATTCACTGTGAGCAACTCGGACCACAAACGTCCAGTCGCGGAGTCTGTACCGGCAGCTTCACTGGTTGTGGGAACGCCCGAGGTCACTGGGCTGAACTATGACCTCCTGACCCTTCGCGTCACACTAATGTTTGAAGGACGCGACAGGCCCATCTACGCCGACTTCGACGGAGTCGAAGGGTTCCGCGTTCTCGACGAGGGCGACTTGTGTGAGTTCTGGGCCCCAGAGGTCCGAGTTGACGGGTGGCTTTGGCAGGTGCACCGCGGAGGATGGTTCGATCTCGAGCGAACGCGACTCGGGTTCCTATCCAGTGAGCGTGCGCTCCTTGAGTTCCTTGTTCTGGGGGACAACGATTGCGTTAGCGTCCTTACTCACGATGCGCCGACGATTCAGAGCTATGATTCTGATGAATGAACGCTCCGCTACTCTGATGCCTAACAAGCCGATGCAACGGATCGGGCTTCGCCCGACCGCTGATCGGCCGAACCGTTATTCCTTCATAAGCTGTGGTTTTAATGAGACGAGGTTTGAGCAAATCAACGGCAACAATATCTCACAACTCATCCCTGCCCTAGGCGATCGCCCCACCCAACTCCTTCTCCCCAGCCGTCTCCACATCCGCAACCCCTTCAACCTGAGACCACTCACAGGGCGGATGCATCAATCCCTCCACAATAATAGATGGCTCGACAACTAGAGTGTCAACCTTGTCCTTGTATTCCAACAACGACTTCCAGTTCTTGCCATGCACCCCAGCATGGGCAAAATACTTGCCGCCATTGAGGTCTAAGCGACCAATATTCAGCTTCACTGTCCCGCTGCCGCTGAGCTGCTCAAACCGCACACCACCATTGCGGGTATTGACCTCAAAACAAACCGCCCCCTTCTCGTGGGTCAAACGGAAGAGGAAAATAGGGTCTTCCAATACTGTTGAGCAAGCATAATCAATTTCTACCAGCAACGGATCCCCGCTGCGAATTACGCCCTGAGGATCCAGCCGCACCGCCGTAATCTGAACAGCCTGTCCCATCGGCTCCAGTTCCTTGCGCGACGGTAGCCGAGGCTTCTGGTCCGGGTGCATCGCCGCTTCGTATTCCAGAATCACCGTCTCCGGGTCACTGTAGGCCGCAATGCGACCCCGCTTGAGCAGTAGGGCACGATCGCAAATCTCCAAAATCTGCTTCGGACTCTGGGAAATCAGCACAATCGCACAGCCGCGATCGCGCAACTCCCGCACCCGTCCCAAACACTTCGTCTGAAAACCAATATCCCCCACCGACAGGTGCTCATCCACCAGCAACACATCGGGGTTGGTGTGAATCGCGATGGAAAACGCCAGCCGCATCCCCATCCCCGTGCTGTAGGTGCGGATAGGATTATCAATAAACGCCTCCAGCTCAGCAAAGCGAATGATCTCATCCTGCTTCGCCAGCGCCTCCTGGCGCGTCAGCCCCGAAATTAGCGCCGTCACCATCAGGTTCTCGCGGCCCGTCAAATCATCGTGGAAACCTGCGCCCAAATCCAGCAGCGCACCCACGCTGCCGCGAATCCGCACCGAGCCTTCCTCAGCCCGCCCAATCCCGCCCATGAGCTGAAGCAACGTTGATTTGCCCGCACCGTTGTGGCCAATCACGCCGAGGATTTCGCCAGATTCCACGGAAAAGCTAACATTGCGCAGCGCCCAGAAATGGTCCATCGCCCGCAGATTGCGCAGACCCGAAAGCGCCGCCTGCATGATCGTCCGGGGGCGATCGCTGGCGTAGGCGCTAAAGCGCTTGCCCAAATTTTCGACAACAACGGCACTTCCCATGGTTTCTCCTCAGCCCTAAAGCTCCTCCACAAACCGTTCGCTCTGGCGCTTAAACACCTGGTAGCCCAGGGGCAACAGAACCACCGTCATCAGGCCAATCCCGCCCAACAGTTTCCAGTTGAGCACCACCTCCGCCAAACGAGCCTCTTCCACACCAATTTTGCCAAAGATATGGCGATAGGCTTCGATCAAGCCCACCATCGGATTGAGGTAAAAAATCGTTCGGTATTTCTCCGGCAAAAAGTTCACCTGATAGAACACACCGGAGAGATAAAACATCATTTGCAGCAGCACTCCCAGCGTATGCTGCGTATCGCGGAACGTCACATTAATCGCCGCCAACACATAGGCCAAGGCCACGGTGAAGCCAAACTGCAACACCATCAACAGCGGCAGCAGCATCACCGATGCGCCAAAATGAACGCCATCGATCAGCAGAAAAATAATCAAAATGGGCAGGGACAGCAAAAAGTGAATCAGGCCCGTGGTCACCGTCACCACCGGCAGGATCGCGACCGGGAAACCGGGCTGCCGAATCAACGATCGATTGTGAACGATCGCCCCCGTCGCCTGGGTCAGAGAGTTCTGGAACCAGCCCCACACCAGCAGACCACTGAAGATAAACGACGCGTAGTTATCCACCGAGTTATTCGGCAGAATCAAGCCAAAGACAAAGGCAAACACCGCCAACTGCATCAGCGGATTGATCAGCATCCAGGCAATGCCCAGAAAGGAGCGATTGTAGAGCAGCTTGATCTCGCGATCGACCAAGCCCTTCAGCAAATCAAACCGCTGGACGAGCGATCGCCCCAGGGAAAATTTCATTCGTCCGTTGCGAACCACTCTGACCAATCGCCTACTCCCTTGACCTGTGTGCTCGTGCTCAATTGCCGTTCTAGCGTCTGCCCTGATTCTTCCCAACGGTTGCAGTGGGATTAAGAGCTGAGCGGAACGGCCATCTTCTCAGAACTCTCTTGCTGGCGCTGGGCAACGGGCACGTAGGGAGTGCTATGGCCCTGGCGCTCCACGGCCTTAAGCGACTTCCAATAGCCTGGAATACCGCTAAGATACCCCGCAATTTCGATGCCCAGGAACGACCAAGGAATCTTGCTCTTGCCCTGGGCTTTCTCAATAATTCGCTGGGTGAAATAGCGCGGCAGAGAGCGGGTGAGCTGTTGTAGCCCCCGGGAATCCTTGTCCACGAGCCACAGCAGCAGATGATAGGCCGTCCCCCCCATCATCTGGCGATAGATCTGGTAGCGCAGCTGGGGGACCGTGCGGCGGTGGCGGTGCCACGCATAGGCGGAGGGCTCATACACCAGCGTGAAACCTGCCTTGAGGATGCGGTAGATCAGATAGTTTTCTTCACCGCCGCCCACAGGCGTTCCCGGCCCCAGCACCTCGGGCATCATGCCGATTTCTGGATGATGGAAAATGCTGGCGCGGAAGGCAGAGTTGGCAGAGACACCCAGGTCCCAAACCGGCGGCGAATAGTTAAACGAACTCAGCCACTGGCCATCCGCTTCAAAGGGCTCAAAGCCTTCGCTGAGGCCACCGTAGAGGTCTTCGTACATGCGTTGGGCCTCGGTCTCCAGCTCCCGGGGCAGCACGTTGCCCGTCACGCACATGACCTCGGGGCGAGCCATGGGTGCCAGCAATTTTTCCAGCCAGTGGCTGGGAACGGTCACGTCATCGTCCACCGTCACAACAATCTCGCCCGTGCTGGCGCAGAAAGCCGAGTTGCGACCGTAGGAGCCGCCCACACGGGGTTCAGAGACGAGACGAACACCGGGAAATTCTGCCACGACTGGAGGCGTAATACCCGAGCCCGGTCGGTTGTCCGCGACGATGATTTCGACCTCGCGCTGGGTTTCTTGCACGGCGAGGTGGCGCAGGCAGTTGCGTAGGTCCGTGGGGCGATCGCAGGTCGTAATAATGACAGATACTTTGACATCATCCGGCAACTGAGTCGGAACCGAGCGAGCAGTCATTTCTTCGGAGGCTCGAATCGGCGTAATCCAGTCTGTAATCTCTTGCTCCAGGGCCTGCCACTGCCGTTGCGCCTGCTCAGGCTGATTGCCCAGCAGTCGGTGCCCCAGCGTTTCCACGATGGCCTGGTTCAACCGCGCTGCACTGAGCGGACCATGACGATGATCCAGCAGCACATCTCCCAGCAAGACACCCTGATTCTGGATAAACAGACGCACCTGGTCATACTCACCGAGGGTTTCCAGCAAAGTCAGAGGCGCTGAAATATCCAGCGTCCGCACCGCCGTACGACTGCCCAGCAATACCGCTTCATCTTTGCCAAACGCTTCTTCCTGGAGCTGAGCCGATTGTTCTGCTAATTGCAGAGCCAAGGTCACGCTGGCGGGATTGGCGTGATCGCTGTCCACCGGCAGCGGATCATCCACCTGCAACAACCCCAGTCCCCGGGATAAAATCTGCCCCATTCCAGCCAGGGTCCCCAGCACCTCAGCAGCATGGAACGGTCTAACATCCGATGGATTAAGCAACCAGCAGCGCAGGGACCAGCGGAGTCCCCCCAAACTCTCCTTAAAGAACGACCAGCGATGGTTAGCAGGGGCCGCTCCCTGTTGCAGCCATCCCTGGGCAAAGTAGCTGGCCTGGGCCTTGGTGTTAGCCTTCAGGCGCTTCTGGACTGCCGCTAAGCTCTGATCGCGTTGGTCATAGACCCAAGCACGGGGGTCATAGAACAGGGTTTTGCCTTGGCGAATCAGGGTAAAGGCCAAGGCTTGGATGCTGCCATCCAGATGTCCGAAGGCTTCATCCGAAGCGGCTTGAAGAGAACGCTCCAGGGCCGAGCGCCGCAGGGCAAAGTTTTCAGGATTGAGGCTGTTGTTGAATAAAATTTGGGCCTGTCGATCCGAAGCATTATCGCCAAAGCGATGCCAGTGGCAGCCAAAGGATTGGGGCAGCAGTTGGTGGCGGTCCAAAATATGGGTTGCAGCCTGCATGGATTCCCAGGGCACCAGAGGGCCGCTCATCGCCGCAACGCTGGGATCTTGGACAAAACTCTGAACAAGCGTTGAAAGCCAAGTGGGACGAACCGCAATGTCAGGGGCCAGGAAGGCAATGATGTCGCCCTGGGCTTGGGCGATCGCCAGATTGCGAAGCCGACTGAGATCCGACTCTGCCGAGGCCACATAGCGGTAGGCATCACGGTCGCCTGCCGCCGGGGCACCCACGACCAAAATTTCGAGGTCTTGCTCAGGGCCTTTTTCCAACTGAGCCAGAGCGGCGAGGGTTTTGCTCCAACAGTCGCTGCTGTCCTTTCCACCAGACACGAGCCCATCAGACACGGGCCCATCAGACACGGGCAAACACAGCGCCACGGTCACTGAAGGGCGAGATGGTGACGACACATCCGCTCGAGCATTCTCAGACGCACAACTCAAAAGCTGTGCCAATGTCGCCTGCCCCACATCCAAGCCTGCGCCCAACCCCTGCGCCAGCAGCCACTGCAAAATGCGCGGACGATATTCAGCCAGGATGGCAGCGGCGAGGTCCTGGGCAGCACATTCCCCCTCTCGCACGGCCACCTGAACCCAGCCCAGGGGAGTACCCTGGAGCATCACCAACGCACGCACGGCCCCAAACGCTTCTAAACCGGTGATCGTTTCCAGGGCTTGGGTTAGCTCAATTTCAATGACTCGGCTGGGTTTCATCATGGTCAGCGTCTCGTATCGCGTTTATGTGAGGGGTTGGGACCGGTAGAGTGAACGAACTAAAAATGATGCTTATGTAAGGCTCATTACAAAGAGGCCGACTCAGGAAGCACCCTAGCCGAAATGGGCACGTAGGGAGTGCTGCGACCTAGGCGGCGCACGCGAATGTGAGAGCGCCAGAGACACCAGGGTCCCAGACAATATCCCACCACATCCCACCAAGCCAATGAAAAGGGATAATCCAGAATGCCCAAGGCGGACGACACTAACCGCCGGACGTAGTGCAAGGGCAAAGTCCAAAACAGAGCCTTGAGGGCACGGCGATCGCCATCAAACAGAAGCGTCGTCAGATGATAGGCCGCTGCACTTTTGCTGTAGCGATAGGTTTGTTTTCCCAAGGCCTGCAAATCCTGACGATGCTGATGCCAGACATAGGCTGCGGGATCATAGACCAACGTATACCCCGCGCGGACCGCTCGATAAAACAGGTAGGGATCCTCGCCGGCACCCACCGGAGTGCCCGTCCCCAACGTCTCTTCCATCAGCCCCACCTGGGGGTCACCAAAAATATCAGCTCGAAAGGCAGCATTGGCCGTCGCCCCCAGGTCCCAACCTGCGATCGCATTTTTGGAGTCCGCAAACCAGCCGCCGTCTACCTCAAACGGCTTAGACCCACAGCCCAAACTCCAGTAGCGCTCAAACAATTGCTCAGCCTTCGCTTCCAAGCTACGGGGCAACAGATTCCCGGTGACCACCCCCACCTCCGGACGGGAAAAATGCCCCACCAGCGTTTCCAACCATTCGGGCGGCGCAGTCACATCATCATCAATCGTGACAATCAAGCGCCCACGGCTCTCCCCAATCCCCCGATTGCGGGCATAGGCTGCGCCGGTACGCGCCTCACTGAGATAAGTGACTTCCGGAAAATTCGCCACAACCTCCACCGTCAATCCAGAGTCAGGATGATTATCAATCACCAAAATTTCGAGGTCATGCTGGGTGACCTGCCCTCGCAGATTGTCCAGGCACCGGGTCAGGGCATCAGGGCGATCGTAGGTCGCAATCACAATTGAAACGTCCACAGCACAGACGTCCTTCAGAGGCTTAGGCAACTTGGGCATGGATGCAGGTGACATGAAACCCTAATCAACCCCTTGAGTGACAGTGAAGAAACGAACAACTCAAAATTGACAATAAAAAAATAAACTAATTAAAAAATAAATTGACCATCACGGCTCTCCCCAGAGGTGATATTGATGCCGACAAAAGCCTCCAGAGAAAGTCTAATTTGGCACTTACCACGTAAGATTATTTACTTAAATGGCTGGCCTGTCTGTATAGCCAATATGAAGTTTGTGAAGCTCCAATAGTTCCCAACAATTCCCGATATTTAATCGTTCCTAGAATGGGCAACCCCCCTGGGCAAAGGGACAACACCCTCTTGATATGACGTCAGGACGAAGCTTTCTCGCAATTATGTCCAAAGCAACGGCTGTTTGCAGTATGCCCTGATTCTGAGAGATTCGTGCGTCCTAATTTGCTAAAGATGCCTTTTAATGGCGGAACTTTATAGCAGCTTTGTCATGTCTTGAAGACTAGATGATCTAACGGAAAATACTGGGATGGCAAGGCTACGGTGGAAGCACTTAGAAATCAGCTACAGTGTCTAGCGATCCTGGTGGAACTACGACCCCAGGATTCCAGAGACCGATCAGGAACAACGCTTCTCATCTTTAGGATTATTCGGGGTTGACTTGGATATGGCATCGTTATCTGACCAGCCAAAGGTCTCTATTGTTATTCCTGTGTACAACGGAGGCGAGAGTTTTCGCCGCTGTCTCACTAGCATTACGGCCAGCAACCAACAACCCTTCGAGGTCATTGTGGTGGCGGATGGGGATACGGATGGGTCCTGGCATGTGGCAGAGACGTTTGGCGCCCATGTGATTCGTGTGGCGCGGTCCGAGGGACCTGCCGCAGCTCGCAATCGCGGAGCGGCGGTGGCGCAGGGCGACATTATCTTCTTTGTGGATGCTGATGTAACCCTGCATCCCACAACCCTAGAGCGTGTTGGATTGGTTTTTCAGCAGAAGGCTGACGTGGATGCTCTGATTGGCTCCTATGATGATGCACCCGGCGCTCGCAACTTCTTATCCCAGTATCGAAATTTACTGCATCACTACACACACCAGATCTCGTCTACAGAAGCGTCTACGTTCTGGGGAGCCTGCGGTGCCATTCGTCGTTCTGTCTTTGAGGCCGTCGGTGGATTTGATGCACGCTACAGCAAACCCTGCATCGAAGATATCGAGCTAGGCTATCGACTCAAGCGGGCAGGATATCGGATTCGTCTTTGCAAGTCTATTCAGGTCAAGCACCTGAAACGTTGGCAGCCCGTGCAGATGATTAAGACAGATATTTTTTGCCGTGCGTTGCCCTGGACAGAGTTGCTGCTGCGCGATCGCCAACCCATGAATGACCTCAATCTCCAGGTCAACAATCGCCTCAGCGTCATTTTCTCTTTCCTGTCCCTGTTTACGATGCTGATCGCCTGGGTTCAGCCCTGGGCTCTGGGCCTCTCCATGGCCTCTCTGTTGGGCCTATTTGCCCTGAACTTTGGCATCTACACCTTCTTTTATCGCCAACGAGGCGCCTGGTTCACTAGCCAGGCCATGGCTTGGCACTGGCTATTCTATTTCTACAGTGGTGCAGCCTACGGTCTGGGACTGGCGCGTCATTTTCTAGGCACGACCCAAATCCCAGCCCCCCTGCCTCAGCCCGTTGTCGCGAACCAGCAACGCCGTTTGGTTTCGACGCGTTAGGAAGCAGCAGCAGCCCCCCTGCATGACCCAACTCACAATGGGAAACAGTCGTCACCGGCCCCCTTTTTTCCATCCGTACGTTTCCTAGGGTATTCTCCGGAAAGGGTGACACCCCCCACAGGGGTTCATCGACTCTCTTCGAGTGTTGGTTTTTGTCGGCTGCTATGCTCTATCTTCTATTTGCCTGGCTGGTTCTCACAGTCGTATGCACCATCATTGGTAGTGGCCTGTTGGATATGCTCCAACTCCAGGTGATCACCCGACTGGGCGATCGCTGGATGTTAACACTCTGGCTCGGAGTTCTGGCCCTAGCACTCACGCTACTCTCGGTTTCTCTATCGTTGCCCCTATCTCCAGGTGTGGGAGCACTGGTTGCAGGACTGCTCTGTCTTGTGGCCCTACGACGTAGCGGAACACGAACCTTTTTGCAAGAGCTGAAGGCCCGTTGCTCCCGAAAAAGCATGGGCCTAATGCTGCTGCTCCTGGTGCTGCTCACCCTGCCCATGACCCAGGTAGTGAGCTGGTATGACACAGGGCTCTACCACTTCGGCGTCATTCGTTGGTTGAGCAACTATGGTTCTGTTCCGGGTTTATCGCTCCTCGTGAGTCAATTCGGCTTCTTTTCAACCTGGTTTGCCTTTGCAGCCCCCTTCAATCCTGAATTTTTAGGCACGCGCGGTACCGTTGTTGTCAACGGTTTTATTATTGGGGTGAGTCTGTTGCATCTCTGTTTGTCAGGGCTGCGCATTGTTCAGTCGAGGGCACGACTCTCCGATTATTTTCTATCGCTATTTACCCTGATGTGGTGTGGCTTTCTCGTCATTACCAGCTTCATACGGGTTGTATTTATTTCTCCCTCCACCGATATTCCCATCCTGCTGCTGACAGGCGTCTTTTCGTGGGTGTTAGTCTCACTCTTTGAGAGCAGTTCGACGATTACTTCAACGGTTACTTCGACGATTGCAAATGCTTCAGACGCTCAAGGTCTTGATGCCCCTCAGCCATTGGCAGCCCAAACAACGACAACCCAGGCATCACTCCTGGGTGAGCGCATGCTGTTGTTGCTCCTAGGTGCTGGCGCCGTCGCGATCAAACTGACAGCACTGCCAATTTTGCCCGTCGCTGGGTTGGGTTACAGCTTCACCCAGGGACGATTTCACTGGCGGCGTGCCGGGATCGCCCTGGCGATGTTGTTTTTGCTGCTGGTGCCAGCCATGAGCTACAGCCTGGTCACTTCGGGTTGCCCGCTCTATCCGTCCCAGGCTCTGTGTATGCACCATTTGCCCTGGTCAGCTCTGCCGGAGCAAATGGCGACGGAGGTTTCCCGAGTCACAGACTGGATGGACTGGTTTGGTGAGCCTCCCCCGGGTGTTGTTCACTGGCAATGGGCAGTCAAGCAATGGTTAACCAATACCATTTCCAATGTTGCCATTATTGGTTTGGCTGGATTGGCACTCCTCGGCATCATCGTTTTCCTGCGCCTATCGCCGATACGTCGCATTGACGATCGCCTGTGGATTCTGCTTCTGGGCAGTTTAGGCATGACCTTTACCCTCACCCGAACCTTAGTTGTGCGGCTGGGTCTAGGTTACTTTCTCGTTTTGCCCGCGTTCTTCGGAGCCCTCATCCTGACTAGCGCACTCTGGCGAAAGCTGACCTCCCCAATGGCCAATGCAATCGCCAATATCATCAATGCCCTAGGCTCGCTGTGGCGACGCCATAGCAATCTACTGTTAGCCGTTGGGGCTGCCGGTCTGACATTTTTACTGACGATTCAGCCTGATTTTGTCAGCCGCATTCTGCTGCCGCCCCCCCTGCCCGCCATCGAGTCAGCGACCGCACAGATCAACAATTTGGAATACAACTATCCCACCGATTCTGAGGGGTGCTGGGCGATCGCCCTCCCCTGCATCCAGGAAGGTGTGACGCCTCAAAAGGGCTCGGTCCTGGAAGACAACCTCATGCTGCGCGATCCAGAACGAGGGCTTTCGGCTGGGTTCATGCTAGACAAAACCCGTAGCAGCATCGCTCCCTAGCGTGGAAGGTTGTTCGTTGACCTGACCGCTGAGTTCGCCATAGATGTCATTGAGACGCGCCGCGATCGCACTCCAGCTGTACTTAGCTGCTGCACAACGCTGGGCATTCTCCCCCCGCACCTGCCGTTCCCCTGCATCCTTGATGGCAGCTCGGAGTTGATCGCGCACGGACTCAACATTGCACTGGCAAATCCAACCCGCTTCAGCAGCGGCGATGTCGTTGAAGATATGAACCTGGTCGGAAATCATCACCGGAAGCTTAGCGGCCATGGCTTCGGCGACGGCGATGCCAAAGTTTTCGTAGTAGGAGGGGAGAACAAAGCAGTCGGAGGCAGCGAGGAGAGCGAGTTTGCGATCGCCCCGCACAAACCCCGGAATCGTCGTGCAATCCTTCAGCCTGGATGCTGCAATTTTCTGGTGAACCCCCTGTTCGTAGTCAGGGTCCTGGGGATTGCCGCCTGCCAAAACAAGGTGGAAGGCGAGTCCTTCGGCCTTGAGTTGCTCCAGGGCAGGAAAGAGCAGATCCAGTCCCTTCTTGGGGTCAATGCGGGAAAGGAAAAGCAGGATGGGTTTATCGCTAGGCAGCTTTAGCTCTTCGCGGATGGCTTGGGTGGCAGCCTCAGGATTCTCTAGCTTCGGCAACTTGACGCCCAGGGGCATGATGATGGATTTTGGATCGGTGCCAAAGCGTTCGGAGACTTCGCATTCCTGGGGACTGGTGAAATGGACCGCAGCCGCTCCAGCGAGGTTGGGCTTCTCTAGGGCAGCGGCATAGAGCTTTTTGATTTGGGCCTTCTTCTTCAGGTCAGCGGGGTCCAGGGTACCGAGGGGACGCAGGATATAGGGCAGTTTGTTGCGTCGGCAAATACTGGCGGCGATGCTGCTAACGGGAGAGAAGAGGGCATGGATATGGGCAATATCGTATTCGTGGGCGTGCTCGTTCAGCCACTGAAAGAGAGGAATCGAGAACTTGTAGCGCTTGAACGGAGAGCAGCGGAAGTAGCGAATTTCATAGCCGTTTTGCTCAACGGGGCGATCGAGGGGGACATCTAGGGGCGCTTGGCCGTTGTCGCCGTTGGAGTCGGTGGTGAGAATCGTGACCTCAACCCCCTGGGCTGCCAGCGCTTCGCTCAGTCCCAGAGCCATTTGGCTAGGACCACCGTAAATCAACGAAATGGACGGGACGATTTGGAGAACGCGCATGGGTGGTTGGGGTGAGGTTAACGTCGGGACGAGCTGCGCTCGTCCTCCGGATGGGTTGGCATTTGATGAGGGTCACGGAACCCATTGGCTATCCGTAGGGGCCGGCATGCCTGACCCTCAAAGATTTCGGGGCTCTGCGCAGATGCTGCATTGGGCGCGTATCCCGCGCCCCTACCGTAGAACGCGATTCCGTTCTGGCATGAACCTATGCGGTTCTATGCGGTTTGTGCGGTTTGATTCGGAGAGGGCTCGCTGTCAGCAGCCTGCTGACGTTGTGGCTGCATCAACTCCTCATAGAACTTGAGCTGTTCCTCGGCGAGGGCACGGTTAGTGTAGCGCTGCATGGCTTTTTGGTAGCCCCGTTGACCATACATCTTGGTTAGTTCTGGGCTCTCCATGAGTTTCCGGAGGCGATCGCGCAATTCCTCCGAATTCCCCTCCGGGAACACCAGACCCTCATCCCCAATCACATTGGGAATCTCACCAGAATCCGAACCAATCACCGGCACAGCACTGCCCATGGCTTCGATGATCACATGGCCAAACTGCTCCTTCCAGCCCGCAGCGGTCATTGTCTTGAACGCGTACGTCGTCTCAGACGGCAGCAGCAGCGTGCTCATCAGGTTGATGTAGTGGGGGACTTCATCGTGGGGAACGCTTTCCACCAGAATGAGGCGATCTTCGAGCCCTGCATCCTTAGCCCACTGCTTTAGCTCAGCTTCCAGGGGACCACGACCCAGAATCAACCATTTCCAGCTGTGCTCCTTCAAGCCTTCCAGTGCTTTGGCCAGGGTCATCAAGCCCTTCTCGGGGACAAAACGACCGACAAAGCCAACAATAAAGTCGCTATCCGCAATGCCCAGGTTTGCCGCTAGCTCGGGTTGAGGGCGGGGCTTGAAGATGCTTTCGTCGATACCGAGCTGGGGCATGATGCGCATGGGACCAGAGTAATTGCGATCGCGCAACACCTCAAACCCATCCTGGTTGCCCACCACAATGCCATCGGTGCCCTTGAGGTTATGGGCCTCCAGCAGCGAAATCGGGAACTTGAGCTCGTAGGGCAGGTTCCACCAGGTGAAGAACAACATTTTTGCTTTAATGCCCAGCAAGCGGTTCAGCGCAATCAGCTGCGCGTAGGCGATCGACTTCGATCCCTGCTCTACTTGAATCACGTCGGGGCGAAACTCCCGCAGCAGCTTCGCAATGTCTAAGCCGAAGCAGAGCATGCCCTGGTTGTTCTCGCTAAAGTTGGTGATGGGGACAATGCGGAATTTGCCTTCGTCCTTGAATTCGGGCTCGATGATCTTGTTCTGAACCCCACCGGGTCGCCAGCGCTTCGGCACCACCACCGTGACTTCCACATCGGAGCCATCCTGGGTGGTCAGGTTGGCCAGTTCTCGCAGCTTTTCGCAGTTGAGATCGACGATGTAAGTATGGCTAACGACGAGGATTTTCATCGGTTTTTGGGTGGGAGGAACAGAAGGATTCTTCGTAGGGACGAACCGCCGTTCGTCCAAAGAGATGGGTAGATCCAGTCGGTTGGGTGAAGGGAAGCGTAACCCAACATCCAAAGTGCTTGCCATTAGCTGAAACGGTTGGGTTTCACTGTGTTTCACCCAACCAACCGGCGCCTAGCAAACATTGGGGCAGGACGAACGGCGGTTCATCCCTATCAGTGCTTATTGGCCGAATAGGGGATCCTGGCGGCTGTAGATTTGGCCGTGGTCCCAAACGGATTTAACAACGGTTCGGGCGGCTTTCAAAAAGCCCAGCGCATAGAACGAACCGCGCACAACCGTCTTCTTCAACGACGGGCTCTTATTGCAGGGCGCATGTCCCAGGACGTGGCAGTCAAACAGCTTGGCAAAGAAGCGCAAACACTGACCCAGCGTTAGATTCTTGAACCCCATCAAAAAGTGGTTGTGGTAGAACGTGAACTGATACGTGAGCGATCGCGTGCTCACGTCATGGCAACCACCGCTCTCTTCACCGATGTGAACCAGGTGGGCATCCGGCGCATACCAAATCTGGTAGCCTGTCTTGCGAATCCGTAGGCAAAAGTCGGATTCCTCACGGATGGCACTGCCTTCAAAACGCTCATCGAAAAAGACGCCGTGCTCGTAGAAGATTTCGCGACGGAAGGACATGTTGCAGCCCCGTGCCGTCAACACCTGCTGGGCCTTGACCGTGTGGACCAAATCCATGTGGTACCAGGCAATGCCGGGGTCCATGGCTTCGGGAGGCAAGTCCTCAATCACCCGCTCGGCGGTCTTAGCACAGCATTCGCCTTCCGTTTGCTTTTGAGCCGCTTCGCGCTTGGCGTCAGCGAGCTTCATGCGATCGAACACCCGACCGCCGACCGCACCAATCTCAGGCTTTTCTAAAAAGACTTCGACATGGGTCTGAATGAAATTTTTGGGCAAGCGAACGTCATCATCAATGAAGATCATGATCTCGCCCTTGGCCCGTCGTACTGCATAGTTACGGGCGCCGGGGAGGCTGGCCCAGTCCAAGTTATGGAGCTGGATTTGGCCGTCTGCAGCGCATTGATCGAGAAACTGCTGGAGCCGGGGCTGATGATTGGGCTTTTGATCGACCACAATCACTTCGAAGCCAGGATAGTCCAGTTCTAGACAATCCTTGACGGTGTCATGTAGGGCATCTTCCCGTCCATAGGTGGGGACGATTACCGAAACGAAAGGCCATTCCATGGTGATGCTGCGTTGTGAGCTGATGAGTTTTGCGGGGTAATCGCACCCTCCAGGCTTAGGTTGCACGCAAAGCAACCGGTTCTACCAGCTTTTGAGAAAGAATCTTAACTTTTGGAGGGAGGGTTTTGAGGGGAGGCGATCGCCATATATTTTTGGTTTTATGCCTGGTTATTCGTTGTCCGGACACCATATCCAGAGGGAGATAGAATACACCTCCCAGTCTCCCCGCTGACTGAAAAAAGAGAAACAGTTCCCAGTTCTGATGCCATACCCACCAGGCGGACTCAACGGTAAGATCTAAGCTGTGGTTGAGCCAACTCTGGCCATCCAGCCAAAATCGCCGCATCTTTAACCGCGCCTCCATGATGAAAACATCCAGCCATGTTCTATCGCTGATTAGAGATGCTAAGGCAACCACTGAGGAAGCGCTGGCTCAATTTGATACGCTCCAGCCCGTCGGCTTAGATTTTATGCTGGGCCGCTGGCAGGGCTCAGAGATTGATACATCTCACCCCATGAATGGCCTCTTAGCAGTCTCCAGTTGGTACGGGAAAGAGTTTGTTGATCCTGACCATGTGCACCCCCTGCTGTGCTTGGACTATCGCAACAACGTGATTAAGGTTGCCCCCCATCCCATGGCAATGGGGTTGGTGCTCAACATGCCAATGCTCAAAAACAAGGCCATGAAGCCCTTGCTAACCCTAACCAGCGCCTTGCTGAAGACAGAGCAAAGCAAAGCCAGACTCAGGATGATGGAGTACCGGGGCAAGGTCAGCGCCACCATGATTTATGACGACCTGCCCATCAACGATGTCTTTCGAAAAGTCGATGAGGATACGGTCTTGGGCGTAATGGACTTCAAAGACGCACCTGAGCCCTTCTTCTTTGTGTTGAAGCGCGTGTTGAAGCGCTGCTCTGTGACCGGCTGATTGCCCGGTCCAATTGCCCGGTCCGATTGCCCGGGGTCCCTTGCGGCTCTCATCCAACAGCGGCGAGGAGATGCCGATGGACGGCTTCAGAGGTTGCAATCAGCAGTCCCGGCCAACGATAGTTTTTGCACTCGCTTAGGGGTGGCATGGGGGAGCCGTCATGCTGGGTGACAATGCATCCGGCTTCGCTCGCGATGAAGGCGATCGCCGCCCCATCAATAAACTGCGCCCCCCCCAAAATCGATCCCGCATAGAACCCACTCAGCACACTGCCCATATTCGGCATTTGCTCCTCTTGTGAGTAAGCCTTGTAGAGATCGTAGGGCTGGTAGTTCTCGCCCAACTTATCTGCAAACTCTCCAGCCCCACCCCCGAGATAAATCGTCTTGTTCTGGCTGTTGGCACTGGAGGGCTCAATCTTCAAAGGCCGACAATCGTCCATGGCATCCGCCAGCGCCCCCACGAAGGCCCCCTCCCCTCGCAAGGCATAGATATAGCAATCCTCTGCCGGTTTAATAAATAGCGTTGCTTCAAAGCCATCGGCATTGAGAACATTGAGAATAATTTGATAGTTGGCATGGCCATCGGCGTAGAAGCGGGTGCCGTCGATGGGATCTAGCGTTACGAGATAGTCGCCCTGGGGACCAAGGTCAATGGCACGGAAATATTTGGTGTTGAAGGCTTTTTCATGTTCCTCGCCATAGAAACGGAGCTGCGGAAAGTAGCCCAGGAGGAGGACTTCGACAAAGGTTTGAATCGACAAATCGGCATCGGTCAGTGCCGAGGCAAAGATATTGTCGGGATAGTCTTTCTCGGGCTGCTCGACAATGCGGGACTGGATTTCGTTGGCGTAGGCCGCTGCGACTTTGAGGTGGGGCAGCAGGGTGGCGAGAATTTGGCGCGGGGTGGGGAGGTTTTCGGTGAGGTCTGGCATGGATTCTCGGGGGTGGAGCATTTCACAAAAGAAGCAATCGTAGGGCGATCGCGACGTTCTTTTCTTACCAGAGTGCTGCATCGCTTGCACAGTACAAGCCAGTTGATGGATATCGCGACCCATCAGCTCCTGAGCACCGAACTGAGACCAAGGAAGATGACTGACTAATCCGTTTTACAGCGCCCCTCAACGTCACAAGCCGCAAGCCGAGCCTCTCGCTCTGCCACCAGCGTTGCCAAGTCAGCTCGCCCTGTCATCTTCAGCCGCCAATCCGCCCAAATGTCATAGACCCAATCCACCAGCGGGCCAATTACCGGCCACTTGGTCACGGCATAAATCCAGCCCATCCCCAAGACGTCGTAGACCTGCCGAAACACCTCGACATTTTTGACCGTCGAACCATCGGGTAGGACTGCGTGAATCCGACCCATGGCCGTTTCAAAATCCACACCACCGTTATCCGCTGGGTCGTAGTCATCCAACGCAATATCAACAAAGTCCACCAGCCCGCGCCCTGCATCTTTTTTCGTGAGGAAATTGACCTCTCGCAGGCAAAGCGGACAGCCCCCGTCATAGAGCAATCGGATTTGCCAGGTTGGAGTTGCGGCTGTCGATGTAGATTGCAGCTGAGAGGAGGTCATGGGAAAAAATAAAAGCAGAGCAATAAAGGATAAATATCAAAATCTGTCGGAACAGGTTCAGACAGACAATGAACACAAAGGACAAAAGTTACCAGTCCAAACCCATCCAGTTTTAACCAGAAATTTTTGGACAAGCCGGGGCCTTCGATGTGGCCGAATCACATTGAGTCGCGAGACAGGGCTGACTGTAGATCGCTTCAGTTTCTAGCTCAGGCGGCATCTGACCAAAAATCATCTCGCAGCTCAAGTCCTCAAAATTTGGCTTCATCGTAAACGGAATGCCAAATTCTTCAGTGAAAAATTTCTGCGTGGGCATCTTGCAGAGATTAATGCAGGTCCCCACACAGCCCGTCTCTTCAAGATAGCGACATTTTTGGATATGCACACCACTACGCTGAACCTGGGTTGCCCCATCTTCATTGGCAATCTCAGTCTCGATCCAATCACAGGGACCAATCAGCCAAGTGAAGAGCTTACTGGCAAACCAGGCATTGGATTCACAGACCCAACGCGTCGGCGAGAACACAGTGCGGATAGCCCAGAGAATCGGCGCTGGAACGAGCGATCGCAGCAGCTCCCCAACCAGCTCACGCTGTTCCAGGGCATTGCGCCCCTGCGTCAGCGCCATCGAGAGATCCACAAAGCCGCTATAGCCTCGGTGTTCTGTTTTGGCACCAGTCACCTGGGCAATTTTCAAAGAAAGCAACCCAATCGAGAGACGATCCAGCCAATTATCTTGGTAGATCGTTTTTGTCGCGGTCACCTGTTGAGCCTGAGTCATTCCGAGAGAGTCAATCCTTCAAGCTTCAATACTTCAAGCGTCAATCCTTCAAGCGTAAACATGTCACACATCCACACTGCCTTCTAAAGCCGCTGCAACGACACGATGGTGCTCATCTTTCTGAAGCGTCGCCAACAAAGCCTTCGCCCTAGCATCCTCTGACAGGGTCAATGCCGTCGCAGTACGCCAACGAATCCGCCAATACTGATTGCTAGCGAGCCCCTCCAACAAATCTAACGCGCTTGTTGCTTCGCTGCCCTTTAATAATTTTCCCAGGGCTAAGATGCCCGTTTCAACCACTGACTGCTCTTCGTCATCCAGAGCCTTCTGCACCATATCAAGCAGCATGTCATCGCGATCGCTCTCCATCACAATTGAAATAATGCTCTGGCGCAACAGCCAATTGGAATGGCCGTCAAAAATATCTTGGATCAACGGCAGGCTAGGCTCCCCAAATTCAAACAGGGAATTGGCAATTTCCGCCAACACATTGGAATCGGCTTCCTCCTGGGCCAACATCCTCAGGGCTTGGAAGGAGGCTTCCGTTTGGTGATTGCCTAACCCCATGACCGCAAACCGTCGCCGCAAAAACTCTCCGTCCTGGGCGATCGCAACAAACAAAGGCACCGCCTTCTCAGAGGGGCAGTGGCGCAGCATATCCAGTGCCGCTTTGCACACATTCACTGGAGCTGAGCGCAAATCCTGCTCCAGCTGAGCCAGCCGCTCCGCCGAAAAATCTGGAGATGCTGAAAAATCCTGAGTCATCGTAAATCTGTCCAGCTTAACGCGCAGCTCATCAACCTCAATGACTCAGCCACAGACCAAGCCACATCCTTCACCATTATCCCAATAAGAAAGCGCCTCGGCAGAACCGAAGCGCTTTCTATCATTTAGGCTCGACCGAATGGCGAGTCAGCATGCCCATCGACGATTAGTCGAGGTCAGGCATTGCCAACACGGGTTCAGTCTCGCGATCGATACCCTTCTCAAAGCCTGCAGCCGCAGCGCGAGCGCGACCCGCATGCCAGAGGTGACCAATCAGGAAGAAGAAGCCCATGATGAAGTGGAAACCAGCCAACCATTGGCGTAGGTTCACATAGTTCACCGAGTTAGGCTCAGTGATGACGCCACCCACAGAGTTGATGGACGCCAGAGGCGCGTGAGTCATGTACTCAGCCGCACGGCGAACCTGCCAGGGCTGAATGTCATTCTGGAGCTTGTCCAGGTCAAGACCGTTGGGGCCACGCAGGGGCTCCAACCAAGGACCACGGAAGTCCCAGAAACGCATGGTCTCACCACCGAAGATGATCTCACCCGTAGGAGAGCGCATCAGATACTTACCCAAGCCAGTCGGACCCTGGGAGGAACCGATGTTGGCACCCAGGCGTTGGTCACGCACCAGGAACACAAAGGCTTGAGACTGAGACGCTTCAGCACCCGTGGGGCCGTAGAACTCAGAAGGATAAGCAGTGTTGTTGTACCAAACCATGACAGACGCAATCAGACCCATCATGGACAGGGCGCCAAGGCTGTAGGAGAGGTAAGCTTCACCATTCCAAATCAGCGCACGACGAGCCCAACCAAAAGGCTTGGTCAAAATGTGCCAGACGCCACCTGCGATGCAGATGAGGCCGAGCCAAATGTGACCACCAATGATGTCTTCCATGTTGTCAACACCGATGATCCAACCTTCGCCACCAAACGGTGCAGAGGTCAGATAACCGAAGATCACAGCAGGATTGAGCGTCGGGTTAGTGATGACGCGAACGTCACCGCCGCCCGGTGCCCAGGTGTCATAGACACCACCGAAGAACATCGCCTTGAACACCAATAGCAGAGCACCACCGCCCAGAAGCAGGAGGTGATAGCCAATGATGTTGGTCATCTGGTTCTTGTCGGACCAGTCTTGGCTGAAGAAATCGGAATACTCTTCCAATACCTCAGGACCTTTCAGGGCGTGGTACAGACCACCAACACCCAGAACAGCAGAAGAGATCAAGTGCAGCACACCCACAACCAAGTAGGGGAAGACACTCGTCACTTCGCCGCCAGGACCAACGCCGTAGCCGAGGGTCGCGAGGTGAGGCAGAAGAATGAAGCCCTGCTCATAGAACGGGCGTTCGGGGATAAAGTGAGAGACCTCAAACAAGGTCATCGCACCGGTCCAGAAGACGATCAAACCAGCGTGGGAAACGTGAGCACCCAGCAGCTTGCCGGAGAGATTAATCAGACGGGCGTTACCAGACCACCAGGCATAGCCTGTAGATTCAATATCGCGACCGCCTCCAACAAAATTATTAGAGAGCGTTACCACGGGGCAGAACCTCCTCAGGGAAGACAAACTTTTCGTGGGGCTGGTCCTGAGCCGCCATCCAAGAACGCATTCCTTCGTTCAGAAGGATGTTCTTCGTGTAGAACGTTTCAAACTCAGGGTCCTCAGCCGCACGCAATTCCTGCGACACAAAGTCGTATGCGCGCAAGTTCAATGCA
>CALIJJ010000174.1 GCA_938017515.1 uncultured Pseudanabaenaceae cyanobacterium | reverse complement strand
AAGCAGCCCCAACCAAGGGACAATAGTGAGCGATTCACAAACTGTTAAAACAAGTAACCTTTATGCTGCGTTCTTGGTTTCGCCGCTGCTGTGCTGCCCTGGTGGTTTGCTGCACCGTGCTGATGGTATTGGTGCCCAATGCCTGGGCTAGTCTCCAGGACGATCGCTTTGACGGCAATATCTTTGCCCTCTACGCAGGTAACGGCTCCCTCGTGCCACCTCGGGTCAGCCTGGCAACCTCCATCAAGCAGCAAAAGCCCGCGCTGCTGCTCTACTACTTAGACGACAGCAGTGATTGCAAAAAATTTGTTGCCACCTACTCCCAGCTCCAAGCAGGCTATGGCAAGGCTGCCGATTTCATTCCTGTCAATGCGGACACAATCACACCACACACTGGCACGCCCACGGACGAGTCCTACTACTATGACGGTCGAGTTCCCCAATTCGTCATCATTGACCAGTCGGGCGAAATTGCGATGAATACGGTGGGACAAACCCCCTACGAGGACATTGACGATCGCCTTCGGCAAATCTATGACCTCTTGCCCCGGGAAGAATCAGCCCCCCTTCGCCGCCGCTACGTCAACGAAGTCAACATCGAAGTGGCTCCCGATTAATACTCGGGCGTAAATAACACTCGGGCGTAAATCTTCTGGCCCTCACCCTCACCCCTCTTCCACGCAGGGGATAGGGAAGACGGGGGCAGCTGTCGCTCTTGCCAGAAAGCAATCCATATCCCCAGCACGAGCACCATCGTCGCTGGGGATATGGATTTTTGGGTCGTTTTTCTAGTAGCCGCTGAGCAGACCGCGCTGCTTGGCAATGCGTTCGGAGCGAGCAAACAGCAGAAAACCTAAGCCCAAATAGAACAACGCATTGGCCAAGGCGATACCGTAGAGCCCCCAATTCAACGGCAACTCCCGTGCCATCAGGTCCCGCAATAGCCCCGCACTCGGCACCATGGGCGCACAAAAGGCGATCGCCCGCCCCCACCCCTCCATCGTCTCGACGGGCGATCCCAGCAACAAAAACAAGCCAAACTGCACGGCTCCCAACACCTGGGACACCCGCTTGACCACCAACACGAGCCCAGCCACCGCAAACGCCATGCCATAGGCACTCATCAGCAGCGTTCCCAGGGGCATCACCAGAGCCAGCGGAAATCGCAGTTGTGTCCCCGTAATCAGCAGAATGGCCGTCAGACTAATGCCGACGATCACCAGTCGCAAACTGAGGCTGGCAAAAGCCCGCATGATAAACACCGTCAGCGATCGAAACGGCGACAAAAAGATTTGCTCCAGCGTGCCGGTACTGGCTTCCTGCTCCAAACTATTCGATGTCGTAGACAGGACCGAAATCACCAAGATTGAGATGATGTAGCCCACCACTAACACCTCCAGTCGCTCCGATCCCGAGGCACCGCTGAGTCCCGCATCGGGTCCAGCAATGTAGCTGGCTCCAGCGAAGAGGAAATAAAACGTGATCACGATGATAAAAATGCCGACGATCGCCTCACTGGGATAGCGAATGAACTGGATCCAGGTTCGGCGCAACTCCGCCAGAAACAGTTCTAAAAGGGGAAATTTCATTACGACTCCTGCACCAACTTCAAAAACACCTCCGTTAAGTCCGCCGCATCCTTCTTGACTTGGAAGATCGGTGCGGGCCGCAATAGCTCCAGCACCTCGTACAGCGCTTCGGCCCCCCGCACAAACAGTCGGTTGCCTTGCATGACAATCCCCTGGGATTCCAAACGCGATCGCACCCCAGCCTCCAAGAGTTCCTCCAAATTCCCTTCTAGCTCAATCTGATAGCTCGCCCCTGAAAACTGCCGTACCAGCTCCTGGGTGGGTTGCTCAGCAATCACCGCTCCGGCACGGATAATGGCAACGCGATCGCTCAACGCCTCTGCAATATCAAGCTGATGAGTCGTGAGCAAAATCGCACAGCCCGACGCTGCAATCTCTTGCACAAGCCCCTTCACCGTCTGGGTCGCCTCCACATCCAGACCCAGCGTCGGCTCATCCAGCAATAAAAGCTTAGGGTGATGCACCAGAGCCACTGCGATGGCCACCTTCTGCTGCATCCCCCGGGACAGATTCTGCACCGCCGCATCGCGCTTGTGGCTCAGCTCAAACCGCTCCAGCAGCTCCCGCCCAGAACGGCGCGCCTCGGTTCGAGACAGCCCTCGCAAGACACCAAAATATTCCAAATTCTCCAGCGGCGTCAGTCGCCAATAGAGATTGCGATTGCCCTCTAGGACAGCCCCGAGTTGCCTGAGAGCATGGGGATCACGATGGGGGTTTTGGTCTGCGATCGCAACCGTCCCTCGATCGGGGCGGATCAACCCGGCAATCATTTTGATCGTCGTGGTTTTACCGGCTCCGTTGGGTCCCAGAAAGGCCAGGATCTCACCGGGCGCGATCGCCAAATCCACCTGCCGTACAGCCTCAACAACCTGCCCACCCCGTCGGTAGGTCTTCCCTAGGCCCTGGGCCTGCAATATTTTCATTCGAACTGGAAACAGTCTCTCTGTGAATAGCACTTACCCCCGTGAAACCCAACGAGACCCAGAACATGGTCAGAGATTGAATCGGATTCCACAGGCGTATCCCAAGCTAACAGACTGAGCCAGAGCTAACAGACTGAGCCAGGATCACTTCTGCAGCGATTTGGCGATCGCTGGCAAACCAAAGGCCCCTCGCGCAGGGGATGCTTCGTTCCAGAAATCCCTCTACTTCTGAACTTTGCTGTTCATATACAGCTTGTCGTTGAGCTGCCGCAGGGTCAGATTCATCTGATTATCCGAATCCTTCAGGTTATTGACCTTGTCGCAGCTGTACATCACCGTCGTGTGATCTTTACCGCCAAAAACATCGCCAATCTTCGGCAGGCTTAAATCCGTGTGCTTGCGCATCAGATACATCGCTACCTGGCGCGCCTGACTGACCTCCCGCCGCCGAGAACTCCCCTTCAAATCCTCGATGGTCACCTTAAAGCGATCGGCCACGATGGACATGATGATCTCCGGCGAGACCTCCACTTGATCCATCGGCGGATTGAGTACCGGGGCAATATTGTCCACACTCATCGGCACGCCCGAAATCGAGATGTAGGCGACGGCTCGGGTCAGCGCCCCTTCCAACTCCCGAATGTTGGAGGTATAGCGGGAGGCAATGTACTCGATGGCCTCGCGGGGCAAGCGAATATTTTCGTACTCCGCCTTCTTTTGCAAAATTGCCATGCGGGTCTCAAAGTCCGGGGCCTGCACATCCGCAATTAAACCCATGGAAAAGCGCGAGCAAAGCCGCTCCTGCAAGCGAGGGATCTGGCTGGGCGGACGATCCGAAGCCAACACCACCTGCTTGCCAGCCTCGTGGAGCGTGTTGAACGTATGGAAAAACTCTTCCTGGGTGTATTCCTTGCCCTCAATAAACTGAATATCGTCCACCAGCAAAACATCCGCCGCTCGGTAGTGCTCCCGGAATGCCTGCATGCCGTCCTGGCGAATGGCTGAAATCAGGTCGTTGGTGAATTGCTCGGTGGAAACGTAGAAAATCTTGGCTTCAGGATCAATCTCCAGGCGGTAATGACCAATGGCCTGCATCAGGTGGGTCTTGCCCAGCCCAACCCCGCCACACAAAAACAGGGGATTGAACTCTCGCCCCGGGGACTCCGCTACCGCCAAAGCGGCCGCGTGGGCCATGCGACTGCTGGAACCGACGACAAAGCGGGAAAAAACATACTTCGGATTGAGATTCGACGGGCGAATGGCTTTGCTGCGGCGATCGCCCCCCTTCTTGCCCCCACCATTCACCACCGGCGGGCTAATGCGTGAATAGGCATTCACAGACGACGGGACATGAGCTTCGGTGGCATTGCCATTGGCCGAACCATTGGCCGATCGGTCACTGACCACCGTCTGGTCACTAGGCTCCGGCAACTCAGGGGGCGGGGCCGCCGTTGACCACAAACTCTCTGAGACCGTCTGATTGACCCCTTCTTCGCCAGAGGGTGGCACCGTGAACTGGATCTCCAGGGGATGACCCAAAATGGTCTCAACGGCTTCGGAAATCGTCTTGAGATAATACTTTTGTAGCCAATTCCGAGCAAAGGGATTGGGCGTACGAATGTGCAGGCAGTTGTCCTCCAACTTCTCCGCACTGGCTGTTTTAATCCAGGTCTCGAAGGTTGGGCGACTCAATTGAAGCTGAAGCTGCTCCAGAATGCCATTCCAGAGCTGTTCCGAAGTGTAAGTGGTCACATTAACTGCCTACAGACAGGGACAACGGGCGAACGGTAGCGGATGCCCAAGTTCAAATTCATTTCACTGCTTCCAGGTTGTCCAGGGAAGCAAAGTCCTGAGGATTGCACAGGGATTAACGATCAGAAATTCACGGTCAATAATCAGTGCAATGGAGCGTCAACTCGAAATGGCCATGGGTGAAAGGAAACAACGACCATGGGTAAAAACGGACCTGTTCAAAAGTGTGGTCAGACGCTCAAATCGGGCCGTGGGCCATACCCCTTAAAGAATGGTACGCATCCTGAAAAACAACCCGAGAATGACAGGAAACCCCGACGAGCCCAGCCTAGAACATCAGAGCGATCGTAAGCCTTAAACGTCGCACAACAACAAGGGAAATTTGACCGCCCTCGCCCTTGTAACAAATAAAACAACGACAACAAATATTGATTCTGGGCCCAAGCTATTCAAGCAGAAATAGCGTTTAACTCGCTGCGATTCCAGATTGCCTTAATTCTTGACGATCTGGCCTGCGAGTCCACTAACCCATGGCCTTATTCTACAGAGCCGCCGTACTGGCAAGGCCCAGAATGACTAGAAGAATAGGCCCTAGGAAGAGATTGGCAGGTGAGGGGGTGAAGCATCATTCGCTCGAATAATCTCAGTAGCATCAGTGTCAGCACCTCCACAAAGTCGCTTGCTCGCATCATAGTTCTTGATTCTGCAAAAAACAGTTCAGGCTCGCAATTGTTTACCGACTCTCTACGGAAAGACCCGGGTCTTTTATTCAACGCCTGTATTCAATGCCCTATATCCAACGCCTAAGCCACTATCAATCTGCACCATGCCCAAAAAATCAGCATAAAACCTGCATAAAACGTCAAGGTAATGGGGGCAATCTCCCATCGGCTTTATGCTGATGAAAGGAACGAAAGGATGAAGCACTAACCAGACCCTGTCCGCGCCTTTCCCATGAACTCGATTCTCCCCCGGGCCCAAGATTACGCTATCCTTTGCGGTGCATTGAGGACGTTCACTCACCTATGAGATCCACTCCTTCCGACAATCCTTCGGGTTCGAGCCCCTCCCATGGGCGCAGATGGTCTGGCCTTCTGTTTGGTCTACTGGCGGGAGCAGGAGTGACCCTGGTGGGAACCCAGGCCGTTCAGTCCAACGGATGGCAAGCCTGGCGATCCAAGCAATCAAACCAGGCCTTAGACCAGCCCTCAAAGACCGCTTTGGAGCCTGAGTCAAAGCTATTGCAGCCTTCACCGCTGCTGTCTGCGGCCCTTCAGTCCGTCCCCGTCAGCGCCGCTCTCCCCGTCGAAAGCAACTTCATTGTTGATGCGGTTCAACGGGTGGGGCCAGCCGTGGTCAGAATCGACGCGTCACGCACGGTACGGGCAACGGGGGAAGATCCGATTTTTCGTGGGTTCTTTGGGGGACGATCGCCCATGCCCGGTCCATCGGAACGGGTCCAGGAGGGCTCTGGTTCAGGGTTTATCATTCGCGACGATGGCTACATCCTGACCAATGCCCATGTCGTGGAAGATGCCGATGAGGTGAAGGTCAAACTCAAGGACGGGCGTAGTTTCGACGGCAGAGTTCTGGGTCAGGATCCAGTCACCGATGTCGCTGTTGTCAAGATTGAAACCACAGCATTGCCTGTGGTTCCGGTGGGCAATTCGGAACAGCTCCAGCCAGGGGAATGGGCGATCGCCATCGGCAACCCCCTCGGTCTCGACAATACCGTCACCGTCGGAATTATCAGCGCCACGGGACGCAGCAGCTTTGAAGTCGGCGTCCCCGACAAGCGGGTAGGCTTTATCCAAACCGACGCTGCCATTAACCCCGGCAACTCCGGTGGCCCACTGCTCAACAGCCAGGGCGAAGTCATCGGCATGAACACCGCCATTATTGGCGATGCCCAGGGGCTCGGATTTTCCATTCCCATCAATACAGCCCAGCGCTTAGCCCAGCAGCTCATCACCAAAGGAAAAGTCCAGCATCCCTTCCTTGGGATTCAGATGCGCACGCTGACGGCGGATATGGCCCAGCAGATTCGCGATCGGCCCGAGATTGGCTTTTCGGTAGAGGTGGATGAAGGGGTTTTGATTGCAGGTGTCCTGCCGGATTCCCCGGCCGAGACCGCAGGGATTCGACCCGGCGACGTGGTTGTTAAGGTGGGAGGGCAGCCCGTGGCAACGGCCCAGGATGTCCAAGACCGAGTGGCCGAAGGCAATGTCGGCCAGGATTTACCCCTGGAGCTAAATCGGCAGGGTGACATCATCGTCCTCACCGTTAAGCCCAAGGCACTGAGTCCCGAACGCACGACCCCCTAGGGTTCTCCGCAATGTCTCATTCCTCTTCTTCAGCTTCACCGTCAGAACCATGGTCAGTTCCGCCTGTGGCTCAGACGCGCCCGGTGATTCAGCAGGGCAATCCCGTGCTGCGGCAAACAGCCCGCAGCATTTCATCACAATGCTTAACGGCAGAATCATTAACGGCAGAACCCTTAACGGGCTCCACGACGGCCCTCCAGACCTTGATTGACGAGCTGATTGCGACGGCGATCGCCACCAATGGCGTCGGTATTGCGGCTCCTCAGATTGCGGCATCGGAGCGCCTTTTCATCATTGCCTCCCGTCCCAACGAGCGCTACCCCAACGCGCCCAAGATGGAACCCACCGCCATGATCAATCCGGTCCTCATTGATCGGTCAGACCAAGAGGAATTGGGCTGGGAAGGCTGCCTCAGCGTGCCGGATCGGCGTGGCCAAGTGTCCCGAGCAAAAGACATTCGGGTGGAATATTTGGATCGTTGGGGGGCATTACAGCGATCGCAGTTTTCCGGCTTTGTCGCCCGCATTTTCCAACATGAATTAGATCACCTGAACGGTATTTTGTTTGTCGATCATGTGGCTCCTGCGGACCTAGTCAGCGAGGTGGAGTATCTGCAGCGGTTGAGCCGTGAAAGCCATCCCTCGAATTGACCCAAGTCATCGCAAATTAACCCAAGCCATCGCAAATATTTCCAAGATATTCCCAACGGTCTGGGTAATAGTTAGGCTCTGAGCGCTCGTTCATCGTCCGAACCAGCGCAGCAGGGCATCGTCAATTTCCCTTTTCTCCATGAGCGATTCCTACGGTGGTAGCCAACGGCTTGTTGTTTTTACGCGCTATCCCGAACCCGGCAAAACCAAGACGCGGCTCATTCCAGGTCTGGGAGCAGAAGGGGCGGCAACCGTACAGCGGCAAATGACCGAGCATATGCTGAAGTCTGCCCATCGTTGGCAAACACAAACTGCTGGCCCCAACGATGGCCCCCGCAACGTTCGGGTGCTAACCGCTGGGGGCAACGCAGCGCTGTTTCAAACCTGGTTGGGCCATCAATGGCAGTTTCAATCTCAGGCTGCCGGGGATTTGGGCGATCGCATGGCCACGGCCTTCCGGCAGGGGTTTGAAAACGGGAGCGATCGCGTGGTGATTATCGGCATTGACTGCCCTGACATCACGGACCATCTGCTCAACCAGGCCTTTCAACAGCTCAGCCACCACGACCTGGTTCTAGGGCCCGCTGTTGACGGTGGCTATTATTTGATTGGTCTACGGGCCAGTGCTCAGGCGCTCGCGATTCCGGCCCTGTTTGAAGCGATGGACTGGGGAACCGGCAGCGTTCGGGAAACAACCCTCGCGCGAGCCCACAGCCAGCAGCTCACCGTCGCACAACTCCAAGAATTAACCGATGTGGACTATCCCGAGGATTTATGGGTGTGGGAAAAATATCAGCAGAAGCCACTGAACGAGGCTCAACCCGACAAGACGCAGCGATCAAGTTAGACAGCATCTCGGTCATCATTCCGACCAAAAACGAGGCCGAGAATCTTCGGGACATGCTCCCTTCACTGCAAAGGATCGCCCAACGGTCTCCACTGCCCATGGACATTGTGGTGGTGGACGGTGGTAGCGGGGATGACTCGGTGGCGATCGCCCAGGCCCTCGGTGCCCAGGTCCAGACCGAAACGAGAGGTCGCGCCCAGCAAATGAACCGTGGCGTATCCGTAGCCCAGGGAAACATTCTGTTATTTCTCCATGCCGATACCCGACTGCCAGAGACGTTTGGCGACATTGTGCGAGAAACGCTGGCTCAACCGAGGGTCGTGGCCGGAGCCTTTGAACTCAGCATTGAGGGCCAAGGTCTGGGGCTGCGCTGGGTGGAATGGGGCGTTAGGGTGCGATCGCGTCTCTTCCAAATGCCCTATGGCGACCAAGCCATTTTTCTGCGCCGATCGAGGTTTGAAGCCATGGGAGGCTTCGCCGATTTGCCCATCATGGAGGATTTCGAGCTAATACAACGGCTCAAACAACAGGGGCGCGTTGCGATCGCCCCAGCAGCGGTGACAACATCAGCTCGCCGCTGGCAACGGGTCGGGGTACTCAAAACCACAGTGGTCAATCAGTTGATGATTTTGGGTTTCGTTTTCAAGGTATCGGGCGATCGTCTAGCCTGCTGGTATCGCAGACGATAAGCAGTACGGACTCTCGTCTCTACAAACGTATGAATTCTTTCTACAAACGAATAAATTCGTAGGGACCCATCAACGCCCCCCACAGTCCCTTGCCCGTCTCCGGATCGATGCCCTTATCAAAGGTCTTTAGCTCCGAGCCGGACTGACTAATCTCAAATCCCACCAAAACCTGACGCATCTTGCCGTCATACTCAAATTCGCACTTACCCCCAGGCACCAGCTCCGCCTTGTAGCCCGACTGCCCACCGGAAAAACTCCCGCCGGGACGAATCGCCACCCGGCATCCCGGCAGCGGGTCCACATCTGCCAAACTGAGCGAGGTCAGACGCTCCGGTGCCTGGCCACAGCCCCGCCAAGCCCCAAAGTCTTTGAACTGGTAATACTGACCGACTAAACTATCCTGGTCTTCACTCAGCCTCAGCAATCGCTGACGATAGGCCTGGTCCAACTTGAGGTGGTTGGCTTGCTCTAGAAAGAGCGTGATGCTGTCTTCCGCAAAGAGCGGCGTTGGACATTGCCACAGGCGCAGATTGACAAACCATGCCGGGGAGTCGATCGCTTGTCGTTCATTACTGAATGTCCCAGACATTGCTTGGGCCAAGCTCTGAAGCGAAGGAGAAAGCGGCGAAGGAGAAAGCATGGGCCGTGTTGCATTAAGGATTGCTTTATAATTCAACCCCGAATCCTCACGGAAATTTTCCGAGAATTTTTATTTTTCTGATTCTTAAGGGCCCGCTTGCGTGAAAGATAGAGACATTGCCTTCTCCTGTAGAAGTGCCTGACCCTTTCTCAAAGAATGAGTTTCCATGAAGCCCTACCTGGCCGCCGCCCTGCAAATGACCAGCCTGCCGGACCTGGAGAAAAATCTCGCCCAGGCAGAAGAATTCATCGACCTGGCCGTGCGCCAGGGTGCAGAGCTGGTTGGCTTACCTGAGAACTTCGCCTACATGGCAGAAGAGGACGACAAGGTCGCCCTGGCGGACACCATCGCCACCGCGACCACAAAATTTCTCAAGACCATGGCACAGCGCTACCAGGTCACCATTTTGGGCGGTGGCTTCCCCGTTCCGGTGGGGAAAAATCAAGCCCACAACACCGCGCTGCTGATTAGCCCCGACGGCGAAGAGCTGAGCCGCTACGAAAAAGTCCACCTCTTCGACGTGGACCTACCCGACGGCAATACTTACCAAGAATCCAGCACCGTTGTTCCGGGTCGTCAGTTGCCCAAACTCTACAAATCCGAAAAGTTTGGCAATGTCGGTCTGTCCGTCTGTTACGACGTGCGCTTCCCCGAGCTGTATCGTCACCTGTCGAAGACCGGAGCCGAAGTACTGTTTGTCCCAGCAGCCTTCACGGCCTATACCGGCAAGGATCACTGGAAGGTCCTGCTGCAAGCCCGCGCCATCGAAAATACCTGCTATATCATTGCTCCGGCCCAAACTGGCGAGCACTACAAGCGCCGCCAAACCCATGGCCATGCCATGATCGTTGACCCCTGGGGTGTGATTTTGGCCGATGCCGGGGAGGAGCCGGGCATTGCGATCGCTCCCATCGATCCCGAACGCCTCAACCAAGTGCGCCGTCAGATGCCTTCTCTCCAACACCGCGTCTTTGCCTAGAGCGATTCTCTGGAAGCGTCCATTCTCTGTAAGGGGTTCTCTGTGAACCTAACCCTCATCCCCTCGAGGGTTACGCTAAAACCGCCACGTTGGTAGAAAATTAGCTAGTGGAACGTTCTCCTTACAGAACGTTCCGATGGATCGTTCATCCCGCATCGTGGTGATGAGCGACGGTTAAGCCATAAGTTGTGCTGCCGATTAAGTCATTGATTGAGCCATTGTCAGATGCCCGATTTTTTTCCACTTCTTCAAACTCCGCTTCTGCAGGGGCCGATTCCCTTGCTCGCAGCGGAAACTGAAGCCTCATCTGGGGAAGTCGCCCCGTTGGTCCTGGCCGGGGTCCTGCTGAGCCTGGTCGTCATATATCTCGCCAGTAAAGTGGGCGGAGAAATCTGCGCCCGCATCAATCTTCCACCCGTTCTTGGAGAACTGGTGGGTGGTGTCGTTGTCGGAGTCTCGGCCCTACACCTGATCGTCTTCCCGGAATCAGGCGCGACCGCAGCCGATTCCATGATTATTTCGCTGCTACAAAGCACGGCAGGACTCAGCCCAGACATAGCTGGCGAAGTTTTCCAAGCCCAGAGCGAAGTGGTTTCAGTCCTAGCGGAAATGGGAGTCATTTTGCTCCTCTTTGAAATTGGCCTAGAGTCAGACCTCAAAGAATTAATCAAGGTTGGACCACAAGCGGCCGTTGTGGCCATTGTGGGCGTCGTCACTCCCTTTGCCCTGGGGACACTGGGTCTCCTGGCAATCTTTCAGATGGCTCTGGTTCCGGCTATTTTTGCCGGAGCAGCCCTGACCGCCACCAGCATCGGCATCACAGCCAAGGTGCTCTCGGAGCTACGGCAGCTCAGCACCCGAGAAGGGCAAATCATTATCGGCGCTGCCATCCTGGACGATATTCTCGGCATCGTCGTGTTGGCCGTTGTCGCAAGCCTGGCCAAGACGGGTGAAGTCAAGTTGGCCAATGTGGCAATCCTGATTTTTAGTGCAGCGGCGTTTCTCATTGGCACCATCGTCATCGGTCGCCTCCTGGCCCCCTATTTTCTGGGCGTCGTTAAGGAGATGAAAACTCGGGGCGAGCTGCTGATTGCCGCCCTGATCGTGGCGCTGATTTTGTCCTATGTGGGTGCGATTATTCACCTCGAAGCCATTTTGGGTGCCTTTGCCGCCGGTCTGATTCTGGGCGAGACCGAGAAACGCCACGACCTAGAGGAACAAGTCGTTCCCATTGCAGATGTGCTGGTGCCCATTTTCTTCATTAGCGTCGGGGCCAAGACAGAGCTGGGCGTACTGAACCCAATGGACCCGAGCAACCGGGAAGGACTGATCATTGCCGCCTTTTTGGTCTTGGTTGCCATCGTCGGCAAGGTTGTCACCGGCTTTACGGTCTTCGGCCCGGAGAAAGTCAACAAGCTGGCCATCGGCTTTGGCATGATTCCCCGCGGGGAGGTGGGCCTGGTCTTTGCAGGAGTCGGTGCGGCGAGCGGAGCCCTGTCTGACTCTCTCAATGCCGCCATCATCGTCATGGTGATCGCGACGACGTTCATTGCACCGCCTCTCCTACGCATCGCCTTTAATCAGGATGATGGGGATGGGGATGGGAAATCCGCAGAGACTGTAGCGCTTGCCGCCGATGAGTCCTAGCTCCTCGCCCTGAATGGGCCTCCAATTGAATTCCCTAAAAACCGGGTATCCCAAGTTTGGGATACCCGGTTTTTAGGTTTGGGAGGAGGAAATTCGAGTCCCGTACCGCAAGGACAATGCAGGGGGCCACTCCCTCCGTAGCAATATGCAGAATTAATCACTTCCCAAAACTGCCTCTCTAAGGTCTCATGTATAGAGAAATACGGTTTTCCACGGCTCATTTCCTTGGAGCCCTCTATCGTATCGTTGGGAGATTGCACGTGACTCGGGTGACAATCATTGGCTGCGGCATTATCGGGGCATTGACGGCCTACGAACTCAGCCAAATCAAAGCATTAGAGATAACCGTTCTGGACCGGCAACCGCCAGCCCTAGGGTCTACGGGAGCAGCCCTAGGCGTATTGATGGGTGCCATTAGCCACAAGGTGAAGGGTCGGCAGTGGCGGCTGCGCTGGGACAGCTTGCAGCGCTACGAAACGTTGATTCCGGAACTGGAGCAGTCAACGGGGATGCATGTTCCGTTTAATCGCAAGGGCATTCTCAAGCTGCTGTTTGAAGGAGACTCGCTGGAGAAATGGCGATCGCTCCTCGCCACTCGCCAGACCCAAAACATTCCGCTTCAGCTCCTGACCCCGGCACAGCTCCAAGCACAATTCCCGGAAGTCCAAGCCGAGGGCATGATTGGGGCGGTTTATTCCGAGCGCGATCGCCAGCTTGATCCTGCGGCTCTAACCCTCACCCTCGTCGAAGCATCAAAACAACGGGGCGTTCAGTTCAACTTCGACGCTCCGGTGGATGGGTTCCTCACAACCATGGCCCCCCCGACCGCCGAAGATACCGATGGCGAGGCCAAACTTCACTGCTCCCAGGTCTGCTGGTCTGAGGATTCTCAACCCGCCGATCACGTTGTCATTACTGCGGGTCTAGGCTCCACCCAACTCACGGGACGGCTCCAGCAATCCCTCGACATCCGCCCTGTCCTAGGACAAGCACTACAAATTTGGATGCCCCGGCCCCTAGGGGGTGAGCATTTGCATCCGGTGATTAGCGGCAATGACATTCACATTGTGCCGCTGCTCAAGCCTTGGATCGATGAAGCGGAGCTACATCCCCAAGCGGCAGAGTACTGGATTGGGGCGACGGTGGAATTGCCCGACGATGAGGGGAATGCGGCGGCGATCGAAAAGGCAAAACTGGATGAAATTTGGCAAAAGGCGATCGCGCTCTGCCCCGACCTCAAGCAAGGGGAAATTGTCCGCACTTGGTCCGGCTACCGCCCTCGCCCCCAGGGTCGTCCGGCTCCGGTATTTGAGAAATTACCAGGGTACGACAATGTTTTGCTGGCAACGGCCCATTATCGCAATGGTGTCTTGCTGGCTCCGGCCACCGCCCAGTGGGTTGTGGAGCAGGTTACAGGAGCGCTAGCCGGAGCTTGAGTTGGGATATCACGACTCCAAAAACACATGATTATGAAAGAAATATGAAAAAATAAAGTGGCGTTTTGTTGCTTTGGGTGAGTGCTTATGGCCTGTTTTTTGGATCGCGATCGCAGCACAGCCCCTGGAGCCGTGAACCAACTTTGCCACCGCTGGCCAACGCTCATGGCAGGATTGGCGATCGCCGCCAGTCTCACAGCCTGCGCCAATCCCACGGACACCAGCACCGACGAAGGTTTGCCCAAGGTCGTCGCCACCAGCACAATCATTGCTGACCTAGCCCAAGAAATTGCCGCCGACGAAGTGGATCTCACGGGCATTTTGCCCCCCGGTGATGACCCCCATATCTACGAGCCCGTACCCGATGATATTAAGGCGATCGAAAAGGCCGACCTGATTCTCTACAACGGTTTCAATCTGGAGCCTGCCCTGATTCGTCTGACGGAGGCGGCCAGCGATGAGACGCAAAAAGTGGCCGTCGGTGAGGTCATAGATCCCCTCGATTTTGCAGCGGGACAAAAACAGGAGGATCCTCATGTTTGGGGAGATGCGGAAAATGCGATCGCCATGGCCCAGGCCATCCGCGACGCTCTCATCGAACTCTCCCCTGAAGACGAAGCTCTCTTCACCGCCAACGCCCAGGCACTCACTGAGCAGCTCACCCAGCTCGACACCTGGATCACGGAGCAAGTCGCGACCATTCCGGCAGAAAACCGCAAACTCGTCACCACCCACGATGCCTTCCAGTACTACACCACTGCCTATGGTCTCGATATCATCGGCACGCTCATTGGCATCAGCACCGAGGAACAGCCCAGCGTCCAAACCGTGCAAAAGCTAGTGGAAGCCATCCGATCGGCCAAAATCCCAGCTATTTTTGCAGAGACAACCATCAATCCGCAGCTAATCAAAACTGTGGCGGAGGAAGCAGACGTGGTACTGGCTCCCCAGGAACTGTATTCTGATTCGCTCGGGGCTCCGGGGAGTCCAGGCGACTCTTACGTCAAGATGATGGAAGCGAATACTCAGTCCATCGTGGAATCTTTGGGCGGAAGTTTTACGGCTTTTTCGCCACAATAAAAACGGCTTTGTCCTTGGCGGGTTGCCATTGGTAATCAATCTCGAAACCACCGTCCCGGATACTTTGCTCTAGCTCACTCACCCCAAACACCTTCACCGTGGGGAAGAAGCCCAAAGCCTTACCGATCGGTGCGATGAACTTGAAGATCGGCATGGCATCAGCGATGCAAGTGGTGCTGGAAACGAAGAGGCCACCGGGTTTGAGCAGGTTGTGGATCTTGCGAATCGCGGCTTCTTTGTCTTCGAGCAGGTGCAGGATGCTGAGGCCAAGGACCATGTCGAGGGGCTGGTCGGGGAGGGGGAGTTGTTCGACGGTGTATTGCTCAAAGCTGATGTTGGTAATACCCTGGGCGTCGGCTTTGCCCTGGGCAATGTCGAGCATTTTGGCGGAGATGTCCGTGGCACGAATGTGTTTGATGTGGGGGGCGTGGATGATGGCGGTGGAGCCGGTGCCACAGCCGATTTCGAGCAGTTCCATGTCGGGGCGGAAGTAGCCCTGGGTGACTTGGAGTTTCTTTTGGTAGGAGGCTTCGTCGGCAACGGGTTGTTTGGCATAGCGATCGGCAATTTTGTCCCAGAATTTAGGGGAGGGGTCGTTTTTTGGGGGACTCTGCGGCGGCTGCGTTTGCATGGCTTAAAGCTGATGGCTGTGACATTGCTTTGATCCTGGCAAGTGCATTTTGAAACGGTGGCCGGTTAGAGGAGATCTGTATGAAAAATTTAGAATTTGAGACGGAAATCGTCCATGAATGGGGAGTGGGAGGCGATCGCAGCAACCGTTAAGAATTGCGATGGAGCCGGTTGAATGATGCGAAGGATTGAGCTGTAGCTTGAATCAGCACGATATGGTTCAAAGCCTAACTCAGTGCTCTGTCCTCGGAAGCAGAGAATGTGGCCGCATCATTCGCAGCGAACAACTTACTCCGTACAAGCTTGTTACTTCGCACAAGTTGCTTCCACAACAAAACCTGTTCTGATCATCGCTCTTTGGTGTCGGTGAAATATCGAATAGAAACATTAATTCCATTTCCCTCGATAGATTTAATCGTTATTTTTGTTTTTGCAATCATGACTATTTTCCCTCTTTAGCTTGAAATAAACTGACTAAAAATATTGGGAATACTATTCCTACAGCACGATCGATACCAAGCATCAAGTTAGCTCGCTGGAGTGTTCAGAAATATCTACCCCATGGAGAACCAGACCCAGGAATTTTTTACGACTTTAGAGCAGGCTCTTTTGAGTGGTTCAACCATAACAATCTCAGCAATTACCTGCTGTCAGCATTTTGCAGGGGTCTCTTTAAAGTCGGGTAAGCTCCATGCCCTTCGTTATAAAAATAAGATTGGTATTGAAGCATTAACGGCCTTTGAGACCTTGAAAATCATGAGTTTTTCTCAAAAAGAGACCCTCTCAAGCTTGTATTACAACCCTGGGGACAACCCCGTCTCCAATCAAGATTTTTTGAGCAGTCTAGGCAATCGAATCAGTATCAATCGGATGCCTGATATCGAGAAGAAGCTAGGCGTCTCAACACTGCCGCCACCACTGCAGGAGCGGTCCAAAGATCCTATTTCTACCGTCGATCAAACAACCGCACAAGTCCCCCATCAACTGTCCTATCGTGGACAACCCGTGCCCTCGACAGGAGTCGCTAAACCCACGGTCACTCACTCTGCAAAACTCAAATATCGTGGTCAGGATTTGGCAGAGATAAACCAGCGTGAATCCTCTCCTAGAGAGGGAGCCGCAGGGTCTACTCCCAAGCTGCAATATCGAGGGAGTAACAATAACCCGTTCATGCGTTTGGGCAAGAAATCTAAGTAAGTCCGCTACGTATCCCCACCCATTTCCCGCTCTAGCCCATTTCCCGTTCTACTTTACAGACAACACCATTGGTTGCGTTTGTGATGTGGCTCCAGTCCGGCGCTTTGACCGCATTGCACCTGTGGCTTTCGGACTTGCCGCCATCGCCTCTTTCAGAGACACCATGCAAATCAGGCTGGCAAGTCAAACCCCGGCCAACCCAGATATCAAGAACGGCATCTGATTTCATCACAGGGCGATCGCCCACAGCTCTGCTGCAACTGGCTCTCGATTACGAGAATTCTTGACTGGCAAGGCTTCAAAGCAAAGCTAGGATAGGGGCCTAGACCGTTAACTTCGCGACTGCCATGCCCCACGTGCATCACTCCCACGCGCATGACTCCCACGCGCATAACGCCGACCCCGGCCATCACCATCATCATTCCGAAGACTCGGAATCACACCACCACGGACCGTTTTCCTTTGTTCATCACCACCACGACCATCCCCGCATTGGAGAGGTTCGCCGCAAAGGCGTCCGCCGGGTTTTGGTCATCACACTGGTGCTTAATGTGGCTGTGGTGCTCCTCAAAGGCTGGGTTGGGCTCGCGACAGGCTCACTGAGTTTAATGGCCGATGCCCTCCACAGCGTCACCGACAGCATCAACAACGTGTTGGGTCTCGTGACCAATCAGCTCGCCGCACCCGAGCCCGATCGCGAACACCCCTACGGCCACCAAAAATTTGAAGCCGTCGGCGCTTTAGGAATTGCCGCCTTCCTCGGGATTGCCTGCTTTGAGATTTTGCAAAGCGCCATTGAACGCATCATGCATGGGGGCAAGGCCCTGACGATCAATGGACCGGAACTTTGGTTCTTGATTATTGTTCTCGGTATCAATATTTTTGTAGCGTTCTACGAGCGCGCAGTCGGCAAGCGCCTGGATAGCCCCATTCTCCTGGCGGATGCTCAACACACCATGAGCGATGTCTGGATCACGATTACGGTCCTAGCCGGATTAATTGGAACCTGGACATTCAAGACTCAGTGGCTCGATATTGCCCTGGCATTTCCAGTCGCGGCGTTGGTGCTGTGGAGTGCCTGGGAGGTGCTGAAAAGTAATTTGCCCTGGCTGGTGGATGAGATGGCGATCGCCCCCGAAGCGATCCAACAAACCGTGATGGAAGTCCCCGGCGTGATCAACTGCCACAACATCGCCTCACGGGGAATGCTGGGTCGTCATGTGTTTGCGGAGATGCACTTGATTGTGTCAGCAAAAGATGTGGAAACAGCCCACGAGATTACGGAGGCCGTGGAGGCCCTGTTGCGCGATCGCTACGGCCCCATCCGCCCCACCATTCACGTCGAGCCCCCTTCCTATGTATCAGAGGAGTTGACCTACACGCCAGATTCCCAGCATGTCTAGAGTTCAGCACCAATCAGATCGCTTGACGCAATAACTGCCGAGCGCGATTTTCGTCAACGCACCCAGCAACGCCTTTCCTTCCAGGTCCTAAACTTTCCTCCCAAACCCACAGCAATAAAAAAGGCCCCAGCAAGTCGCCGGGGCCCAAATTAATCAGGATTCATCATCTTTGACGAAGCCAAACGGTTAAGTTAAGACCTAAACCGCTGCGGTTTCCTTGGCAACCTGGTCCAATTCGCCAGCTTCGTACTTCGCAGCAAAGATTTCAACACCCTTTTGGTTGATCTTGCTTGCATTGCCCGCACACCAGAACTCCTGGTAACGGTCAGAGCAAACCTGCTTCATGTACTTGATGGAAGGCTTGAGGAAGTGGCGGGGGTCAAAGTTAGAGGGATCCTTGACGCCAGCTTCGCGAATAGCCGCGGTAATAGCCAGACGGTTGTCGGTGTCAATGTTCACCTTACGCACGCCGGACTTGATGCCCTTCTGAATTTCCTCGACGGGAACGCCGTAGGTTTCAGGAATAGCACCACCGTTGGCATTGATCATGTCCAACCATTCCTGGGGAACGGAAGAAGAACCATGCATCACCAAGTGGGTGTTGGGCAGGCGCTTGTGGATTTCCTCAATGCGGCTGATGGCGAGGATTTCACCGGTCGGCTTGCGGGTGAACTTGTAAGCACCGTGGCTGGTACCGATGGCAACAGCCAGGGCATCAACCTGGGTCTTGATCACAAACTCAACCGCTTCGTCGGGGTCGGTCAGAAGCTGGTCGTGGCTGAGGGTACCCTCAAAACCGTGGCCATCTTCCGCTTCGCCTTGGCCGGTCTCCAGAGAACCGAGGCAACCCAGCTCACCCTCGACGCTTGCGCCAATGGCGTGGGCCACTTTCACCACTTCAGCGGTGACAGCCACGTTGTAGTCAAAGCTTGCAGGGGTCTTAGCGTCAGCTTCCAAGGAGCCATCCATCATGACGGAGGTAAAGCCGTTCTTGATAGCGGAGTAGCAGGTGCTCGGGCTGTTGCCGTGGTCCTGGTGCATCACCACAGGAATGTGGGGATAGGTCTCAACTGCGGCCAACACGAGGTGGCGGAGGAAGTTCTCACCAGCGTAGCTGCGAGCGCCACGGGAAGCTTGGAGAATGACGGGGCTGTCAGTTTCATCAGCCGCCTGCATGATCGCGATGATCTGCTCCAGGTTGTTGACGTTGAATGCCGGGATGCCATAGCCATTCTCAGCAGCGTGGTCCAGCAGTAGCCGCAGTGGTACGAGCGCCATACGTTAAGTCCTCCTAGGAGATTGCGTTGCCAAAGGCAAACTTCAATTTAATACTCTGTCACTAATCTTAAGGGATGGACCTAGCCCTAGTAAATTATTCCTACCGATCTAGATTTAAGTCTCGATAGACAAATTTATTTTTTTATCTGTCAACAGAGCATTAGATTCGTCTACATCCCTTCATCTTCAGTATTTCCAGGCATCTTGGCTGACCTGTGCGGAGTCACTGATAGGCGACTTGTTGCTCTCTACAACTCAAATCACTCAGGAGAATAATCAATGGCCTCGCTCCTTCGCCACAGCATCACCCTTGTCGGACTTGCAATAATCATGGGCATCAATCTAGCGGGGGCGCCAAGCAAAGCCTCAGCGGCAAGCTCAAATGCCCCAGCAGAGGAGCCCAATACAGCTGCGATCGCATCACCGGGGATTTTGGCTCCTCAGTACCTGGCTCAAGGGTATTACCAGACCTGTCCCAAGGCTGAGCCCATCCGCATCTATGAAACTCAGAACTTCTGGGTCAGCATTTGCCAAGGCATGGACGGCAGCACTTTCTATCACGGTGTCGATAAAAGTAACGCGAGTCGTAGCATCAATCTCTTTAACGTTTCCGCGAGCAGCCCCTACGACTACACCGTCGTGAATGGCAACACGGCTTACCAAATCTCTCCCCAAGCACTCACCGTTGTCCAAAATGGAAGTGTTATTCAGCAAGAGGCTGTGCTGCGCGTCATTCGCTAGCGCCCTCCAAAATTTATTGATGCCAATAGATTGATGCCAATAGAGAGGGCGGCACGAACTGGTTCATGCCGCCCTCTCTATGTCTGATCCACTTCTAAAAATGGGTCGCCTGGGATTCGAACCCAGGACCAATCGGTTAAAAGCCGAGTGCTCTACCGCTGAGCTAGCAACCCTCACTCTAGTGAGTAATATGGGCTTTCCGCCCGCGCCTTCGCTAGGTTAGCACAATTGGAAATGCATTCAAGACTTTCTAGAAAAATTCCTTGCAAATGTTTCCAGGGAATCGGCATGGAGAAGATTGGGTGTTTCCCCAGTCAGGGGCTCAAAGCACCTCATGGTCAAGACTCTAGGCTGGATTACTCCGGCAATAGGGTATCGATTTGATTGGCAAAGTCAACTAATTTGCGGCGCTCTTCCACAGGATTCACCGCAAAATTGACCTCTTCGGTGGACAGCGCTTTTTTCAGGGTGTCTAGTTTTTTGGCATCTTTGCTCACTGATACGCTATCGAGCCGTTCACTGGCCAAGCGAAGCTGGGTGTTGGCCGTACCGAAGTTGCGGGCGCTGAGTTCATCAACGCTCTGAAGCAACAGGAAGCGAACTTCGTTGAGCTTGCTACGAGCTTCGGCAGCTTCGACGGCTTTTTCTGCCGCTTGGACTTTCCCTTCTAGGGCTTCAATGGTCTCTTGCTGGGAATTCTCCGCCTGACTCACTTGCGATCGCGTCTGCATCCGCCCCGCCCCATAGCCTATGGCCCCAGTCAATGCCATCAGTAATGCTGTAACCACAGCGGTTTTCGCTTTAGACATGAAGCCAGACGATTTCTTCTCTGTTTCAAGCATTTCCGGGGATGTCATCGTCGTGGGCTCCTGAATAATGCCTAAACTTATAGCACCTTGACCCAAGTTTGATGGGTCTCTGGGCATAACTTTAAGACGCCATACGAGTTCCATATGTCCTCAATCTCCCCGAACAAAATGGTTGCGAAAGACTCAGGCAAGGCTGCTAGAGACTCAGGCAAGACTGAAACATGCGCTGAAACAGCCCCAGAAACATCCTTTATCAGCACGTTGCAATCGGCGGTGGCCCATTTCAAGAACAGGGAACAGCCGAAAGGCAAGCAACAGCCCCCGGATCCCGCGGCAATGGCCCAGGCTCTCCTCGCCGCCGAAAAATCAGCTCGCCAAACCGCCGAGCGGCCCACCGCTGAGCGGCTTGCAGGCAGCTGGCGTTTGGGATTTATTACAGGGACGAAAAAATCTCGTGAGCGAGCAGGCGTGGTCCTGGGGGCGGGGCGCTTTTTACCGCGCTGGGTTCAAATCCAAATTACCTACACCTTCAATTCAGATAACGGGTCAAATAACGGGCCCAATAACGAGGGGACAGTTCTGAATGCCGTGCGCTGTGGCCCATTGAATCTGACGGTTTCGGGACCCATTCGCTTCTTTCCCCAGCGGCGCATCCTCGCGTTTGATTTTCCTCAGATGGCCATCCGGCTCGGGGGCATACAACTCTTTGAAGGCTATATCCCTAAGGGGACCGGGCGGGAGAAAGATTTCTTAGCCGATAACAGCCCTCGATCACTGCGGAACCAAGCCTTTTTTACCTATTTTTGGGTCACACCGGATAGCATCGCCGCACGGGGGCGAGGTGGTGGTTTGGCTCTGTGGTATCGGGAAGCTTCAAGCCCAGAAAACTGAGTCCAGAAAGCCGGGAATAGAAAAGACAGAAACTGAAAGACTTAGGGTATCGGTAGGAAGAGAGAGATGTACGCCAAAATCCGCGACACCAAAATTTTCTTTGACATCGAGGGGGTCGGGCTTAGTCCCCAGGGCGAGCGGATGGTCCAAAAGCCCGTCGCGTTTCTCATCCACGGTGGGCCAGGTGCGGATCACACCAGCTACAAGCCGAGCTTTGGTCCGTTGAGCGATCGCATGCAGCTCGTCTACTTCGACCATCGTGGCAACGGACGCAGCGCCCGCGGCGATCAATCCACCTACACCCTCGATAACAATGTCGAAGACATGGAGGCGCTGCGGCAATACCTGGGCCTCAGAAAAATTGTGGTGATCGGTGGCTCCTACGGAGGCATGGTGGGCCTCACCTACGCCAGTCGCTATCCCGAGCATGTGTCCCACCTGATTGTGTATGCCACGGTGCCGGATAGTCGCTTCTTGTCCAGGGCCCAGGCCATCTTGGATGAAACCGGCACACCGGAACAGAAGGCGATCGCCCAGCATCTTTGGAATGGAACCTTTCGCGACGAAGCCCATCTCGCTGAATATTTTCGGTTAATGGCTCCGATGTATTCCAAGACCTATGACCCGACCCAGCCAGGCACCAGCTGGAAACGCGCCAAACTCTCCACCGATGCCATCAATGTTGCCTTCTCCGGTTTTTTGCGCACCTATGACATCCGCCACGAACTCAAAAAAATAACGGCTCCGACGTTGGTGATCGGGGGCCGTCATGATTGGATTTGTCAGCCTGAATTTTCCGAAGAGATTGCACGATTGGTTCCGAATTCGGATTTGCGCATCTTCGAAAACAGCGGTCATGCGATTCGGGCAGATGAGACCCAAGCGCTTTTAGATGCGATCGCTGGCTTCATTGTTTACAAGCGCTGAGGCTTGCAGCGGGACCTGAGTTGACCCCATGGGTCTGTGTCGTGACTAGGCGGCAGCTTGCAGAGAAGCAAGACCCTGGGCCACCCCGTCACACTTTTCTAGGAGCGACACATTCACCGGATGCTCGACCAGGGCCAATCGCTCTGCAAATCGAAGATGGGTCTTGAGTTCCAGCAGCGATTCTTGCGCACGCTGAATACAATGCCAAAACCCTTCCCCAGACTGCTCGTAGCCTTCGGCGACATTGGCCGCCACACGACTTGAAGCCAGACGGATTTTCGTCTTCAGCACCCAGGAGTGCTCAGTCGGAAAGGTCGTCGTCACGTCGTAGCAGAGGCTTGCTAGGGTCATGCCCTCATCCCAGACTTCCAAAGCGGAGTACACCATATCGATCACCTGATGATTGTGAAGTTGACCATTGCAACGCGTGGGTTCGCAAAGACTCAGCATGCCTATTGCGTTTTTAACGAGTGCAATCAACAGTCATTCGTAGAAACACTTACTTCTTCTTTCGAGGGAAAAGGGGAAAACACGGACGTTTTGAAAGAAATTTCTGAAAATTCCGTATAAATGCCAGTCTTAGGCGATCGCAGGTAAAAAGTAATTCACACCTATTCCGTAATCAGTTCGTCAAAAAATATTGCGTTTCCCTATCAAAACGTTGCAACTGTGAAGCTCACAGCCAATATCTCCGCCTTGGGATGTCAGTAAAAGCACTGAAGTAGGGGATCGAGCCCAAGCAAGGGAGCGCTCCCATTGAACCCATGGGGCGAGGCAATAACGGATAATAAAAACCGCTTTACGATCACGACTTTTCATCTACCTTCGACTATCACCATGCAGAAAGAGATTATTCAGGTCGGGTCGCTGAACTGGTTCTATCGAGCAACGGAACCGCTCAATGCCAATGACAAGCCCCCGGTTGTTTTTCTGCATGGACTGGTCTCCCAGAGCTATAGCTGGCGAAAGGTCATGCCTGCCCTGACAGAGTATGGCTTCCGCTGCATCGCTCCAGACTGGATTGGGGCAGGAAAATCAGATTGGCCAGAGAAAAAAGAATTTGCCTACACTCCCGAGGCCCACATTCAGGCCCTGGGTGACTGGCTGGATGCCATGGAATTGGGCACCGTGTCCTTGGTCGTTCAGGGATACCTGGGCTCCGTGGGATTGCAGTACGCCCTGAGAAACCCCGAGCGCATCCACCGCATCGCCATCCTCAACGCACCGGTGAGCACCAATGCCGGTGTGCCCTTCAAGATCAAGCAGATGGGCTGGCCCGTGGTGGGCGACATGATGACCCAGGATCCACTGTTGGTCGATCGCACCCTAGAAGGCGGCGGCGGTTACGTCGTCCCGGAGGATGCGCTGGGCGTCTACCGTAAACCCTTCCTCACCAGCTCAGCAGCAGGCCGCGCCCTAAAGGCCACCATCGGCAACCTCAACCTGCCAGAAACCACCGCCGAGATTGCCAAGGGCTTCGCCGCCTGGGAAAAGCCGGTGCTGGTGGCCTGGGGCAAGCGAGACCCTTGGCTCCCCCTGGAACAGGCCCAGGCCTTTGCCAAGACATTGCCCAACGGGACGCTAGAGGAATTTGAAGAAGTGGGCCACTATCCCCAGGAGGATTGGCACGAAAAAGTCAGTGGAGCCCTCGTCCCTTTTCTGAGGGCAAAGGACCTGTAGGGCGCTGCGCAACGAGGGAACAAGCCCTGATCTAGCGTCAGCATCCGAGGGCTGGATCGCAAAAAGTTAGGGGCACCTCATGTCGTGAGATGCCCCTAACGGAAGAGTACTTATCTAAGCGCAATCCCCACTCGGCAGCGGCGGCTAGGCCTCGGCGTTCCCGTCGGGGCGACGCTCTGAGATGGGTTCAACCTCTTGATGACTCTCATCTTGGGTAGGAGCCTCACCCATCGGAATGTCGGAGGAGCTGCTGGGAGCCTCAGGTCGGACATCAACGATGCGCTCTGCCTCAGGACAATCTTCGGAGACCAAGGGCTCTCCGCCCAAGCGGCTCACGGTGGAGAGTTTCTGGCTGATGGAGCCAATGCTGTCAAGGCGAATTAACTCTTCCCAAGCACAGACCTCATCATCTTCGTCAACTTCGTAGCGCAGGGTGACGAGATCGCCTTCAATGTCCAGGACTTTTGCCCGTTCAATCCAGCGCTGCTGATCTCTTAGAAAGACCCAGACTTCGCGTTCATCACAACAAAGTTGATAAATCTTGCGGTGTAGCATCTGATTTCCTAGTTCGTAAGACCAAAACGCTCACAGTCACATGACTTTAGGGTCAGTCAGTACTGCAAATGGACGGTGTCGCAATCGACTTAGGTCAAGCTCAAGGGCTTCACGCTATGCCTCGGCTTCCTTGACTATACCTTCAAAGTAACCGTGGAACTTTCCAGGAAGTTAGGCTCATTCTAGTACGTTTACTCTGGATTGACCGAGTCTCAAATCCTTTGTTCGCGGATTAATTTACAGTTCGATCACTTTCGCAAGCACGTTCGCCAGGAGGCCCAACCCATGCAACTTCACCTCAGCACCTGGCCAGAGGTCGAGGACTATTTGACGCGATCGCGCACCCTCATCCTCCCCATCGGCTCCACAGAACAGCACGGTCCCACGGGATTAATTGGCACTGATGCGATCTGCGCAGAAGCGATCGCCAAGGGCGTCGGGGAAGAAACGGGAGCCCTGGTGGGACCCACCATCAACGTCGGCATGGCCCTGCACCACCTAGCCTTTCCCGGCAGCATGAGCCTCAAGCCCAGTACGTTGATTGCGCTGATTCGCGACTATCTGACGAGTCTGACGCGATCGGGGTTTCGGCGTTTCTTTTTCATCAACGGCCATGGCGGCAACATGGCGACGCTAAAGGCGGCCTTTGCTGAGACCTATGACCATGTCGCCATGCTAGGGATCGAAGACGCAGATCAAATGAAGTGCCATTTGGCCAATTGGTTCATGGCACGCTCGGTCTACAGCCTGGCCAAGGAGCTGTACGGCGATCAAGAGGGCTCCCATGCGACCCCCAGCGAAGTGGCATTGACGCAGTTTGTCTATCCCGAGGCGATCAAACAGGCTGAGCTGAGCAAAAACGTGGCACGGGGGCACCGGATTTACAGTGCCGCCAATTTTCGCCAGAACTACCCGGATGGCCGCATGGGATCCAATCCAGATTTAGCGACCCCAGCGCACGGTGAGCGCCTTTACAAGGCTGCGGTCAAAGAAATCAGCGAAGCCTATCGCACGTTTGCTGACGCCTGAGTCAACGGTCTCGGCCAAACACCTTGGCCAAACACCTTGGCCAGACCCCTTGGCCAGACACCGGAGAGCTTCAGTCCTCTCCCGGGTCTGAGGCAACGGTGAGGCAGAGACCAATGGCATCCACAACACGGCTGACGGCGATCGCCTCTACCCCCGTCCCTTCCAAATCCTGTCCCTTGGGCACGATCGCCGTCGTGAAGCCCAGCTTCGCCGCTTCCTTCAGCCGCAGCTCAATCTGGGAAACTGGCCGCACCTGACCCCCTAGACCCACCTCACCAATGATGACGATGTTGGGATTGACGATGCGATCGCGAAAGCTGGCCACAATTGCCATGGCGATGCCCAAATCCCCGGCGGGTTCCCCCACATTCAAGCCCCCCACCGACGAGACATAGGCATCAAACTTGGACATGGGCAGGCCCACCCGCTTCTCCAGCACCGCCAGGATTTGGGTCAGTCGATTGAACCCCACCCCCGTCACCGAACGACGGGGTGACGGGTAGCTGGTGGGGCTCACCAGGGCTTGCAGCTCCACCACAAGGGGACGCGTGCCTTCGCAGGCGACGATGGTGGAGGAACCGGGGGCATAGTCTTCGCGATCGCCCATAAACAGCGCCGACGGGTTCTTCACCTCTTCCAAGCCCTGGGACACCATCTCAAACACCCCCAACTCGTGGGTCGCCCCGAAACGGTTTTTGATCGCCCGTAGGAGACGGTGGCTGGCGAAGCGATCGCCCTCAAACTGCAGCACAGTATCCACGAGATGCTCCAGGACTTTGGGTCCGGCAATGGCTCCATCCTTCGTCACATGACCCACAATGAGCATCGTGATCTCCATTTGCTTCGCCAGCCGCATCAGCGCCGAGGTACATTCCCGCACCTGCGCCACCGACCCCGGAGCAGAGTTCAAGGCTGAGTAGTAAAGCGCCTGAATACTGTCAATCACCGCCACCCGAGGCCGTAACGCCTCTAACTCCTCTAGCACCGCCTCCAAATTTGTCTCTGGCAGCAAATAGAGGCCGGTGGTCACCTCATCACTCACAGACTCCGGCACCTTGCCGCCGAGGCGCTGCCAGCGCAGCTTCACCTGCTGCCCGGATTCCTCTGCCGCCACATAAAGAATGGGGTGATTGTCTGCCAACAACATGGCCGTCTTGAGCAGCAGCGTTGATTTACCAATACCGGGGTCCCCGCCCAACAGCACCAGCGACCCCGGAACAATCCCACCTCCGAGGACGCGATCAAACTCGCTGTAGCCCGAGGGAATACGAGCCTGGGGGAAATCCGAGATCTCCGCCAGCTGAAGGGACTTACGCGCCTGGGCAGGCGCCATTGACTGCGGGGCTCGCTTCTGGCGCAAAGCAGCTTTGTTGCCTAGACCACTGCTCCCGGCAGAACTGATCACGGTTTCCAGCACCTGTTCCTGCATCGTCCCCCAGGATTGACACTCAGGGCATTTTCCAAAGAATTGACGCGTTTTAGCCCCGCATTCACTACAAACGTATTCACTTTGCTTTTTTGCCATCGGAGATATGTCCTTACCCAAGGTTCATTTTGCCTTGAACTTCAGCAGATGGTTCAAGTTAAAATCAGAGGATTTCTTGCTTAGATTTGAGGATAATTGTGGGGCATTCAAAACTACTTAAAGTCTAAAGATTTGAACAATATCTTTGTTAAGTTCAGTTAAAACTTAAGAAAGGCTGAAGTCTAGGGCTGTCGAGGGTTCCAAGACTACATTTATATTTGAAGTAGGCTATCATTCGTAATGATAAGACCGATAGGTTAAGCAAACGAAAGGCACGATGACTCCGCTGCTTTAAAGGTTCGTAAATGATTTCTTGTAAGCCAGCAGTGACATCGGCGGCGTGTAAAGAGCGATATACAGGAGGCTTGGATTGTGGAAAGCCATAAGGAACGAATTCTCGTTGTTGATGACGAGGCGAGCATCCGTCGCATCTTGGAAACCCGTCTGTCCATGATTGGCTATGACGTGGTGACTGCAGCGGACGGTGAAGAGGCCCTGGAAACCTTTCGGGGTGACAATCCGGACCTTGTAGTGCTGGATGTGATGATGCCTAAGCTTGATGGCTACGGCGTTTGTCAGGAGCTTCGCAAGGAGTCGGATATTCCGATCATCATGCTGACAGCCCTGGGTGATGTTGCCGATCGGATCACGGGCCTAGAGCTGGGCGCTGACGATTATGTCGTCAAGCCCTTCTCTCCCAAGGAGCTAGAGGCTCGTATCCGTTCAGTACTGCGCCGGGTCGAGAAGAACAGCACGTCTGGGATCCCCAGCTCCGGTGTTATCCAGGTCAACAACCTGCGCATCGACACCAACAAGCGCCAGGTCTATAAGGGTGACGAGCGCATCCGCTTGACCGGCATGGAGTTCAGCCTGCTAGAACTGCTGGTGGGACGCTCGGGCGAAGCGTTCTCCCGCGCCGAAATCCTCCAGGAAGTTTGGGGCTACACCCCTGAGCGCCATGTGGACACGCGTGTGGTGGATGTTCATATCTCTCGCCTGCGGGCCAAGCTCGAAGATGACCCGAGTAACCCCGAGCTGATTTTGACGGCTCGCGGCACAGGCTATCTGTTCCAACGCATTGTCGAACCCGGCGATGAACTCCGTTAGGTCAGGATTTTGCCATGGGTCGCAGGGGTCTGCCGAGCTGCTAGCCCATGGGTCTAGCGGCTTAAGTCTGGACCCAGCCTAGACGAATTGACACAGGCAAACGCTCAGAACGAAGCGGGGAGACGATTAATCGTCTCCCCGCTTTGGTGTTCAGGCCGCTGCTTGGGAACCTTCTGATAGAATTTTTAAGGTTTCTAACAGCATGAGCAGAAGCATTAGCCGATGGGTTCCAACCGAGCACGAATCGCCGTCGATGCCATGGGGGGTGACTTTGCCCCTGATGAGATTGTGGCGGGGGCGCTGAAAGCGCATCAAGAATTTGACGTTGATATTTCCCTGGTTGGAGACCCAGTAAAGATTCAGGCCGCACTAGAAAAGTCTCAGGGCAATGGCGACTTACCCGAGGGCGTGGTGATTGTGCCCGCGGAAGAGGCGATCGCCATGGATGACGATCCCATGCGCAGTCTGCGGCGCAAACCCAAAGCCTCCATCAACGTCGCCATGAATTTGGTCAAGGGCGGCGAGGCCGATGCCGTCGTCTCGGCAGGACATTCCGGCGCGGTCATGGCCTCGGCCCTACTCCGCTTAGGGCGATTACCGGGCGTTTCACGGCCCGCCATCGGTGCCGTTTTCCCAACGGTGAACGCCGATAAACAGGTGCTCGTCTTAGATGTGGGGGCCAACGTTGACTGCCGTCCCATCTTTCTCGAACAGTTTGCGGTCATGGGCTCTGCCTACAGTGAATGCGTTCTGGGCGTCGAAAAACCCCAGGTCGGTTTGCTCAATATTGGCGAAGAGGAATGCAAGGGGAACGATTTAGCCCTGAGGACCTATCAACTCCTCAAAAACAATCAGCACATTACGTTTGCGGGCAATGCCGAAGGACGGGACGTGCTCTCGGGCGACTTTGATGTTGTCGTCTGCGATGGCTTTGCTGGCAATATTTTGCTCAAGTTTGCGGAGGCGGTGGGTGGCGTCCTGCTGAATATTTTGAAGGAAGAGCTGCCCCGGGGCGTTCGCGGTAAGGTCGGCAGTGCCGTCCTAATGCCCAACCTCAAACGCATCAAGCAGCGGGTGGACCACGCCGAACATGGCGGTGGACTACTACTGGGGGTGGCAGGGGTTTGCATTATTAGCCACGGCAGCTCCAATGCCTCTTCCTTCGCCAGCGCCATTCGTCTTGCCCAAGAAGCGGTCGATAACAAAGTCCTAGAGCAAATGGCAGCCCCCATTCAGGCTGCGAAGAAAGCAGCCCAAGCGGCCCAAAAAGCGGCTCAGGAAGCAGAAAAGGCCCAGGCGGAAGCAGCCCATCGGCTCCCCAGTGGTGAGCCTGAATCCGCACTCAGCTAGAACGGATTGAGCCCAGACCCAATCTTGAGTTGAGTCGATTTGTATTGCCCCCGAATGGAGAAATCATTTGAGCGCTGAACCTGCTGGAGTTGCCCTGATTGGCAGCGGATCCGCTTCCCCCGAGACGGTATTAACCAACCAAGATCTCAGCGATGTGGTCGAGACCTCAGACGAGTGGATTCGTTCACGGACTGGAATTGGTGAGCGCCATGTGCTCTCGCCAGAACAGGGGCTGAAGGACATTGCCGCCCTGGCGGGGCAGCGTGCCTTGGCTGCCGCAGGCGTTGATGCCTCAGAGATTGACTTAGTTCTGCTGGCAACCTCTAGCCCCGACGATTTGTTTGGCAGTGCAGCCCAGGTTCAGGGGGAGTTGGGGGCTTCTCGGGCGATCGCCTTTGACATCACCGCGGCCTGTTCCGGCTTTCTGGTGGGCCTCGTTACCGCCGCCCAATTCATTCGCACCGGCACCTATCGCAAGGTGCTGCTGATTGGTGCCGACATTTTGTCGCGCTGGACAGACTGGGGCGATCGCCGGACCTGCGTCCTATTCGGAGACGGCGCAGGGGCTGTTGTTCTCACCGCCCACGACACCGACAATCTCTTGGGCTTCGAGCTGCGCAGTGACGGCACCATGAACGGCTGCCTCACCCTTCCTTACCAGGGCTCCCCCAACGCGATTCATCCCAAGGCTAACGTGGCCAAGGGCACCTATGCCCCGATCCAAATGAACGGGCGGGAAGTCTATCGATTTGCCGCCAAGCGGGTTCCAGAGATTGTCGAGAAAGCGCTCTTTCACGCTGATATCACTGTGGAGCAGGTGGACTGGTTGCTACTGCACCAAGCCAATCAACGCATTTTGGATGCCGTTGCCAGCCGCCTCAAAATTCCTGGAGAAAAGGTAATTAGCAACCTCGCAAAATACGGCAATACCTCTGCGGCCTCCATCCCTTTGGCCTTGGATGAAGCCATTCGAGATGGTCGCGTGAAACCCGGTGATATCGTGGCTTCCTCGGGATTTGGTGCGGGTCTCACCTGGGGATCGGCGGTTTTCCGCTGGGGGATCTAGTCCCGCTTCAGGGTAGAGTAGGTCGAGCGACATTAAGCAAGTGCGAGACTTCAAAATTAACGAAGCACATTGCATTTCTTAAACTCTCGTGAGCGAATGGTTAGGACCTTTGGCCATTGGCACGACATATCGCTCAACCGCATCGAGATAGACCAACTTTGACGCATTGGTCTACGTTGCCAGTCCAGTTGCTCTGTTCAGATTGTTGGCTTAAGTCTCTGAACAATTTCCTCTGGACTGCGTTAAATGTACATAGATTGAGGAGTAGGGTATATGAAGACAGCATGGGTGTTTCCGGGTCAGGGGTCTCAGGCTATTGGAATGACCGCCGATTTGTTGGAGCAAGCGCCAGAGAAGTTTGCCCAGGCGGAGAAAATTCTAGGATGGTCCGTTGCGGAGCTCTGCCAAGGAGACCTTGAAAAACTCTCCGAGACTCAATACACCCAGCCCTGCCTTTACGTTGTTGAATGTGCCCTCGTCGATATCCTCAAGGCCCAGGGGCACCGTCCGGATGCTGTGGCGGGTCACAGTCTGGGTGAGTACGTCGCCCTGTATGCAGCGGGCGTCTTCGATTTTGAAACCGGCTTGAAGCTGGTCAAGCGTCGCTCTGAGCTGATGGCCCAGGCTTCCGACGGCATGATGGCGGCCCTGATGGCCTTTGACCGGGATGAGCTGATGCAGGCGATCGCCAGCACCCCCGGCGTCGTCCTCGCCAACGATAACAACCCCGGCCAAGCGGTCATCTCCGGCACCCCCGAAGCGGTGAAGTCGGTAATGGATTCCGTCAAGAGCCGCCGTGCTGTGCCGCTCAAAGTTTCCGGAGCATTCCATTCTCCCCTGATGGCTGAGGCGGCAGCGGAGTTCAAGGCAATTCTCGATGGTGTGGCCTTTAACGATGCGACCGTGGCCGTTCTCTCCAACGTGGAGCCCGATGCCGCCCAGGACAGCCTGCTGCTGAAGGCGCGACTGGTGCAGCAAATGACTGGTTCCGTGCGTTGGCGCGAGACTTCGCTGCAGTGGCCTGAACTCAAGATCGAACAGGTCATCGAAGTGGGACCCGGCAAGGTGCTGACGGGCTTGATCAAACGCACCTGCAAGGGACTGACGCTGAAGAATGTGGAAACAGCAGCGGCAGCAGTCGAACTGCCGGTTCTCACACTGGCTGGCGTTTCCTAACTATCTGTTGCTGGAACAGACTGGCTATTGCTGGAACAGACTGGCTGTTGCTAGAACAGACTGGTTCATTCGAGCAAGTTGCATAAAAGACTAAATCCCCATGACTCTGCAATGCACCGTCGTGGGGATTTTGACGTCACGGGTCTTCTTAGAGGTAGAGGACTTTCTGCGCGACGACGAAGGTAATCGCCTGAGAACCCAATGCCTGTAGGAGCGATTGCTTCGTAGAAATCTCCGAAATCACTCCATCTCGCCTAGCGACTGTAGGCAGGCAGCATCGATGAATCACTGGATTCCACAGTCCAATGGGGTCGCTTTTGTAGCATCGTCTCCGCAGAGCGACGATCGAGGGGTTTAGAGAAGAGATAGCCCTGGCTCAGTTCACAACCCAGTCCCTTGAGCTGAATCGACTGCTCCGTTGTCTCTACCCCCTCTGCCACCACTTCCATCGAGAGAGTATGGGCTAGGGTAATCACCGTACGAACGATTTCAAAGTTCTCCGGGTCCGAACTCATGTTGCTGACAAAGGTGCGATCGATCTTCAGCGTCGTCACCGGGAAACGGTGCAGATAGCTGAGGGAGGAATAGCCCGTGCCAAAGTCATCAATGCTGAGCTGGATACGGCGATCGCGCAGTCGCTGCATCACCTGAATAATCTCCTCGGTACGCTCCATCAACATACTTTCGGTAATTTCCAGCCGCAGCATCTCTCCAGCCAGCTGTGTCTCCGCTAAAATGCCATCGATGGTATCCAGCAAATCCACTTCCTGAAGCTGCTTACCCGCTAGGTTGACGCTAATTTTCAGATTGCGGGCATCGGGATATTGCAACTGCCACTGGCGCATTTGGGTACAGGCCTCACGCAAGACCCATTCCCCCAAGGGGACAATCAGACCCGTGTCTTCGGCCAGGGGAATAAACTCACCGGGAGAAACAAAGCCTTGCTCGGGATGCTCCCAGCGTACGAGGGCTTCAAAACCCGATAGCTTCCCGGTCGTCAAGGAAATGATCGGCTGGTAATGGAGCAAAAATTCCTCTCGCTCCAGGGCCTGACGCAAATCACTTTCCAGATGCAGCAGCCGCAGCGTCTGGTAATACATGTTCTGGTCAAAAATCGCGTAGCAGGAGCGACCCATCTCCTTGGCACGGTACATGGCAATATCCGCGTCGCGCAGAATATCCTCCATCTGGGCGTACTGGGCCGACCCGACTGCAATGCCAATGCTGGCGCTGGTGAAGATGCGGTGACCCTCTAGGCAAAAATGGGATTCGACCGATTCCTGGATACGCTCTGCAATCTGGATCGCGTCACTAATATCGTCAATGTCTGCCAGCAGGATAGTAAATTCATCGCCGCCGAGGCGTGCAACCGTGTCCCCCTCCCGCAGGCATTTTTCCAGCTGACGGGCAATAGCGACCAAAAGCTGATCTCCCACCGCGTGGCCCAAACTATCATTGACAATCTTGAAGCGATCAAGATCGATAAACAAGACCGCAAACTTATAGCTGGGATGGCGACGGGTGTAACGCAGCGCGTTCTCCACTCGCTCCATAAACAGCACGCGATTGGGCAGCTGGGTCAGATTGTCATGCAGGGCATCATAGAGCAGCTTTTCCTCCGCCTTCTGACGCTCAGAAATCTCTCGCTTCAGGTTGGAGTTTGTCGTCTCAAGCTGGGCTGTGCGCTGCTGCACCCGTTGCTCCAGTAACGTATTGAGTCGCTGAATTTCTAGCTTGGCTGCCCGGAGATTGAGCTGATGCTTGATACGAGCCACCAGCTCTTCCACATGGAACGGCTTTTTCACATAGTCGGCACCACCGACCTCAAAAGCCTTGACCTTATCCAGAACGTCATCTAACGCGCTGAGAAAAATGACCGGAATTTCCCGCGTTTCCGGCTGGGATTTCAGCTTCGCACAGACCTCATAGCCCGACATATCCGGCATATCGATGTCAAGCAAAATCAGGTCCGGTGGGGCAGCCTTAATGCCGAGGAGAGCCAGAGAACCGCTTTTGGCGCAGCGCACATGGTATTGCCGGGGCGTTAGGACATCCGACAGGAGCCGAAGATTCTCCGGGGTGTCATCCACCACGAGGATCTGATTCAATTCATGCGAAGGCGACTGGCTGGGCATGAGATGCAGGGTTCAAAATCAGATGAAACAAAACCGGGGGCTTAAGCCAAAATGCTGAGGCCCATTCACGGGTACCCCTAGATTTCCCGAGCGCTCCCATGGGCTCACTATTTAGGCGGCGGAATTCATACTTTTCTGACGTTTTAATCAACTATCGACCAATAGCGCCCAAATGCTCCCAATTCGGCAAGAAATGACCACTTCACCCAAATGGTGGCCGCGAGATGTCTTAAAATTTGGTTTTGCTAGCGCGTTTGCGCTTCGATGCTCACCATGGCCAGATTTTCTGCCAATCCTGACTCTGACGCGGCTGAATCCAATCACTCCGATGGGATGCCTCTCCATCATTCGGAGGCTGAGGATTCAGACTTTTTGGATCTGACAAAGATTTTTCCCTTTGATCTAGACCCCTTTCAGCATCAGGCCATCGACGCGCTCAACGCCGGTCGCTCCGTCGTGGTCTGTGCCCCGACGGGCTCTGGCAAAACCCTCATCGGCGAATATGCCATCCACCGTGCCCTGTCGCGGGGAAAACGAGTCTTCTACACCACCCCCCTCAAAGCACTGTCCAACCAAAAGCTGCGGGACTTTCAGGCGCAGTTTGGCGACGACCAGGTGGGTCTGCTAACGGGCGATGCGTCGGTGAATCGGGAAGCGCCGATCCTCGTGATGACAACGGAGATCTTCCGCAACATGCTCTACGGCACTCCCATTGGCCAGGTGGGAACATCGGTGGCGGATGTGGAAGCAGTGGTGCTGGACGAGTGCCATTACATGAACGATCGCGACCGCGGCACGGTCTGGGAAGAATCCATTATCTATTGCCCACCCTCAATCCAAATCGTGGCTCTCTCTGCCACCGTCGCCAATAGCGATCAGCTCACGGACTGGATTGACCATGTCCATGGTCCGACGGATTTAATCTACTCTGACTTTCGCCCCGTCCCCTTGCAGTTCAGCTTCTGCGGTGCCAAGGGGCTGTTTCCCTTGCTGAACGAGAGTAAAACGGCGATCCATCCCAATTTCAAGGTGAAGCGCAACCGCAAGGGGCGGCAGCGACGGGACCCAAAAGGCGGGCGGCGCAAGACAGAACGGCCGGAATGCCCAACGATTGCCTTTGTGGTCAGTCAGTTGCAGCAGCGAGACATGCTCCCAGCCATTTATTTTATTTTCAGTCGCAAAGGGTGCGATCGCGCCATGGCGCAAGTGTCCGCCCTGTCCCTGGTTACCCCCGAAGAAGAATTTCGTATCAAGGTCCGTCTACAGGAATTTGAAGCCCGCAACCCCGACCTAGCGCGCCCCAGCCAAATCGAAGCGATGAACAAGGGCATCGCCTCCCACCATGCGGGACTGCTACCGGGCTGGAAAGCATTTGTGGAGGAAATGTTCCAAGCCGGGCTGGTCAAAGTGGTCTTCGCCACAGAAACCCTGGCAGCGGGCATCAACATGCCTGCCCGGACCACGGTGATTGCCAGCTTGTCCAAACGAACCAATGACGGTCACCGCCAGCTCCATGCCTCGGAATTCTTGCAGATGTCTGGTCGGGCCGGGCGGCGAGGGATGGACACCCAGGGCTACGTCGTCACGGTGCAAAGCCGCTTTGAAGGGTCCAAGGAAGCCGCTCATCTAGCGACCTCTGGGGCCGATCCGCTGGTGAGTCAGTTCACGCCGAGCTACGGCATGGTGCTGAACTTACTCCAAACCCACAGCCAAGAAGAAGCACGGGAGCTGGTGGAACGAAGCTTTGGTCGCTATCTGGCCATGCTGACCCTCAAGCCCCAACAAGCGGAAATTCAGCGCCTCGAAAATGATGTGACTCAGCTCCAGGCTCAGCTTGAACAGGTGGACTGGCAACTGCTGAAGGAATACGAAAAAATTAAGGGACATCTGAAGGAAGAGCGTCGCTTGCTCAAGATTTTGCACCAGCAGGCCGAGGAGGAGGTCACGAAGGAAATGGCCCTGTCCTTGAACTTCGCTGTCGCAGGCACGGTGTTGAGCCTCAAGGGCAAAAATATTCGGGTATCGGAGCCCATTCTGGCAGCGCTGGTGAGCAAAATTCCGGGCCCCGGCAAGTCCCCCTACCTGATTTGCATCAGTGTCGATAACCAGTGGTACGTTGCCTCCAGTGCCGATGTTGCGGCCCTCCACGGCGAAATCCCTCGGGTGGCCGTGGTGGATACATTAACGGTGCCGGTGGATCTTTCTACACGTCCAGGCCCAGCACGCATGGGAGATGAGCTGACGGCCCTCGTGAGCGATCGCCTCCTCTCCCTGGCTCTACGTCCCGACCTACAAGTTGACCCCGCGGACCAAGCCGAGGAAGTCCAAGCCCAACTCGAACGGATGCAGGCCGTCGAAAAACGCCTCGCCGACCACCCCGTCCACAGTTGGAGTAACCAGGGAACGCTGCTGAAGCGTCAGAAACGCCTCGACTCCCTCGAACGGGAACTCGCCGATCGTCGCCACAAACTCGATCGCTACGCCCACCGTCACTGGGAAGAATTCCTCGCCTTGATCGAAATTTTGCAGCACTTTGACTGCCTGCGAGGTGTCCAGCCTACGGAATTGGGTGAAGCCGTCTCGGCCCTGCGAGGCGATAACGAACTATGGCTGGGTCTGGCACTGTTTTCCGGTGAATTTGACAACCTACTGCCCCATCAATTCGCCGCCGCCTGCGAAGCCGTTTCCACGGAAGTCTCCCGCCCCGATCTCTGGTGCGACTATCCCATGTCTGCCCCGGTGGAAGAAGCACTAGCCGGGATTCGTCAACTGCGGCGTCAGGTGATTCAACAACAACAACGCCGTCGAATCGAGCTGCCGGTCTGGCACGAACTGGAACTCACGGGACTGGTGGAACACTGGGGGTTAAATGCCGAATGGGCTGACCTCTGTGCCGGAACCAGCATCGACGAAGGCGACGTGGTGCGTGTCCTGCGCCGCACCCTCGACTTTTTGTCCCAAATTCCCCATGTCCCCCACATTTCCGACGACGTGCGTCAGAACGCTCGCAGGGCCTTACACCTCATGGACCGCACCCCTATCAGAGAAATCACCAACCCAATTGTCAATCCGCAATCCACAGGAGATGATGGAGAAGCAATATAATTGCGGCCTTTCTCTGCTTGATGACTGCGGCGGTTCTGCGGCCCCTGTCGAATTGCAGGGCTGACATCATGCTCTTCCCTTCGTCGCTCTCTTCTTTCCTCAAGCGCTGATGACTCGACGCCCGCGCAATATTCCGCTTCAGGCCATTCTCGTTGTGCCCTTCGTGGTTCAGCTCTGTCTGGCGGTGGGGGTGACGGGCTGGTTGTCCTGGCGGAATGGCCAACGGGCCGTGAATGAGCTGGCGCTCAAAGCTCAGGACGAATTGGGCGATCGCGTCAAACTCAAGCTCAGTCACTATCTCGAAGTCCCGATCAGGGTCAGCCGCCTCAACGCCGAGGCTGTGGCATCGGGGCAGCTCCCTGTCGATAATTTAGACAATGCAGAACCCGAACTGTTCCGGCGTCTCCTGCAGTTCGAGAGCGTCAGCGGCATTCTGCTCGCAAATCCAAACGGAGACGCCCGAGCTGTCAACCGTCGCGATGGCTTCAATCTGCTCCACCGTGACCCAAAGACCAACCCAACCGCCATCACCGAATATCGCCTGACCCCCGAGGGCAAGCGCCAGGCCATTCGCCAGACCTTTACTGCCCCAGACGTGCGAGAGGCTCCCTGGTACAAAAGTGCAGTGGAAGCGAAGGGATTAGTGTGGAGCCCAATTTTTCAAACGGGAGACCGCCCCGATCTCTCCCTCAATGCCAGCCAGCCCGTCTACCGAGACACCAACCAGGATGGGAAGCCAGAACTCCTGGGGGTTGTCTCCAGCGGCATCGTCCTATCCGTCATCAATCAATTTCTCTACTCTTTGGACGTCAGCCCCAACGGTAGTGTCTTTGTGGTTGACCGCAATGGCCTACTCATCGGCTCCTCCCGACCCAGCCAGCCCATCTATCAGCCCTGGCAAGCCGAGGCGAACGAGGCGAGCCCCTCCGGTAGTTTTCCCAAGCTCCAACGCATCCAGGCCGAGAATGCATTGGACCCGCTGGTGCGCGAGACCACCCAACATTTACTCAGCACCTTTGGCGATTACGCCGCCCTTGAAACCCAACAGTTCAGCTTCAAGGGCAATGAGGGTCGCAACTTTGTCAAAGTGGTTCCCTATGTGGATGGGCTGGGCATCGACTGGCGCGTCATGGTGGTGGTGCCCGAAAAGGACTTCATGGCCCAGATTCACCGCAATACTCGCAGCACCCTTCTGCTGAGCGGTGTCGCACTGTTGGGCGCGATCGCCCTCGGCATTGTGACCGCTCGGCTGTTGGCCCGCTCCATTCTCCGCCTCAGCCAAGCCAGCCAAGCGATCGCCCAAGGAAACCTAGACCACACCCTGAGCGAAAACAGCCCCATCCAGGAAGTCGCCACCGTCGCCCACTCCTTCAATCAGATGGCAGCGCAACTGCGAACCTCCTTTACTCACCTCGAAACCCAAGTCGAAGAGCGCACACTCCAGCTCCAGCAATCCTTTGACTTTGAAGAAACCCTCAAGCGCCTCACCGACAAGGTGCGCGATAGCCTCGCGGAAGATCAGATTTTGCAGACCGCAGTGGAAGAACTGGCGATCGCCGTGGGCGTGCGGGGCTGCAACGCGGCCATTTATGATCTGGTCAGCCGCACCTCCACCGTTCAATACGAATACACCAACTTCTCCAAACGCTTCCAGGGCCGTCGTCTCAAGATGGCCAATTTTGCGGGCTATGGACAGCTCCTTCAGGGAGAACACTTCCAACACTGCGGCCTGCAACTTGCCCCCAGCCGAGGACGCGTTGCCATGCTGTCCTGTCCCCTGCGCGATGATCAGGGGGTTCTCGGTGATCTGTGGTTAATCAAATCGGCCTCCGAAGCCTTTAGCGACCAAGAAATTCGGCTGGTACAGCAGGTGGCCAATCAATGCGCCATTGCCATCCGTCAGGCAAGACTCTATCAAGCGGCGCAAACCCAAGTGAGCGAACTGGAGCGGCTGAACCAACTCAAGGATGACTTTCTCAGCACCATCTCCCACGAGCTGCGTACGCCCATTGCCAATATGAAAATGGCCATCCAGATGCTCGAAATCGGCCTGAAGCAAAAGGGCATATTGGACCCCAGCCAGGCGGAATCCGGCTCGCCCATCCAGCGCTACTTCGACATTCTCAAGGACGAGTGCCAACGTGAAAGTACGCTGATCACCAATCTCCTGGATCTCTCTCGACTCGATGCAGCCTCAGAACAGCCCGATCTTCAGCCATTGCCCGATGTCGTGGACTGGCTCCAGCAGCTCGTGGCTCCCTACAAGGCCCAAGACATCCACCCATTCCAGCTTCAGATTCCCCCAACCCTGCCTCCCATTCGTACAGATATCTCCCATCTGGAGCGTATCCTGACCGAACTCTTGAATAACGCGGACAAATACACGCCCCATGGAGAGTCCATCGCCGTTGTGGCCTATCCTCAAACCGAGGCCCTGGTCTTTGAGGTCCGCAATACTGGCGTCGAAATCCCCGAAGCGGAGCAGGCGCGAATCTTTGAACGGTTTTATCGCATTCCCACCAATGATCCTTGGAAACATGGCGGCACGGGACTCGGCCTGGCCCTCGTCAAGATGCTGACGGAACGCCTAGGGGGACAAGTGGAGCTTCACAGCGATCGCAACAGCACAACGTTTACGGTCACGCTCCCCCAGAACTATGCTGTTCCGTCCCCATCCCCCAATCTTTCTGCCTCAGCCGGGTAGCCAGACGCTGGCTCCAGAAACATTAATCTAGAAGCAAGGATCTAGAAGCTGGGATCTAGAAGCGAGCTGGCGAGGAGACCTCTCTAATAAAGTCGGTAGGTAAAGCCGCGATCGCCCTGGGTATCAATCTGCCGAAACCCTCTCAGGGCATAGCCATTAGCCTCACAATTTAGATCTGCCTCATCGGTCGCATAGGACTTGAGGGGATCCATACAAAAACGGTATTTACCATCCCAAACCCGGCCCGCGCCCTGGGCATAGAGATAGTAAAAGCGGTTCTCCAATTCCTCTGGCAAGAGCGTGATGCAGCTATAGCTCAGCTCCTTCGGAATTTTCCACCATCCCTGGGAAACCCAATCTTCAAACCCAACCCCAGCCACCTGGTTCAGGGTTTTGTAAGCCAGTGCCACATAGACCGCGGAATCCCGTGGCTCCGCCGAAGAGACACAGATCTTCAGACCCACCGGCCGCTCTGCCTGGGCCGAGGGAACCAGCGCAAACCCTGCGGCCAAGCTCCCCAGGACAAGGGCCCGGAAACAATTGTGACGGGTACGGAACCATCGCTGTGGGGCAAGTTGGGTTCGGAGACGTTGACGAAGCGCCATAGAGGGGGTCCAAAGAACTCGACTTCTTTATCTATGATGCCCGATTCCGCTCCCCGCCGGGTCCGCACCATGGTCCCTTGGAGACTCCTTTGGGGTTTGGAAAGAACGCTCCGCTGCTGCTGTGGGTACTCTGAGAGCATCCGCCCAGCGTTGAGCCACTGTGTGAGGCCATGAACCCGAGTCACCCTGAAAGCATTGCAGTTTTGCGATCGCGCCTCCAGCAAAAGGACTATTATCAAGCCACCACCCTCCTCACCAACTTCATCAAGCGATGGGGTTACGTGGCTGCGGTGCAATTTTTCAAGGACGCGGAGGGCAATGAGCAAGCACCAGGGGTCTGGCAGGCAGCGCTCGCATCTCTCAAAAACACATCCGAAGAGAAAATTGTCACAGACGTCCTCAGCAGCTCACAAAATTGCCACCTGATGAACGTTGCGGCAGCAGGAGACCCGGCCAATCCCGGTCCTCCCTTCACGTACACCGTGGGTCTGTGGCACACCTTCTGGCATCCCGAGATGATCTGCATCGGTCTGCCCGCCCCCGTCGCAACCCAGCTACTCGGGTTCTACACCGAACGCATTGCAGAGGGTAAACCTCCCAAGACCGATGTCCCGCTCAGGGAGCAGATCACCGACGGCTATCCGGTTCAGTTCAAAGTCTGCCGCCCGGAAGCCAAGACCCAGTACATGCAGTGGGCCAACTGGTTTAACAGTACGTCCGACTATCCCGTGGTGCAGCTCATTTGGCAGGACAAAAACAACCGCTGGCCGTGGGATAAGGGGTTTCATCCTCCAACGGCCCAGCCACTATTGCTCAAATAGAGAAGCAAGGCACTCTCTGGAGAACAAAATATCTATACGGGATATCTGTACGGACAGGTTGAGCAGAGCAGCGAACGGTTTGCATCAAACGACTCAGACAAAACCTGTCCCTCGCACAGGGGATGCTCCTTGCCCAAAATCCCTTCAGGCTCAAATCGCGATGGCGTTTAAGCGCTCTAGCCCTTGGTGATAGAGCGCCTGGGCATAATCTGTCCAAGCCCCTTGTCCCCAATAGCGAAAACAGCTGGTCTGCAACAGAAGTAGATACAACAAACTATCCTGGTAATTCTCAGAAGCAGTGATACTCCGGTCAGCAGCCACTGCGGCATCAAATTTCTGATGAAACTTGGCACTCAACTGCTTCATGGGCTCCAAGACATTCTCATAGCCCTGCACCCAGCTCAGATCGTTGGTCCAGGAGGCACCATCCATGGTGAAACGGTGGTCCGTTTCCTGGAGGATTTGAATGGCGGCGGCGACGGACTCGGGGGTAACCTCAGAATTTCCGCTGGCATCCAATTGCTGCCAAATCCGATGCTGATGCACCGCTTGGCATTCTGGATAGTCCCCAGGACTCACGCCCGCCGCCTCAATCAGCTCAAGATACTCCGTCCCATTCATGGCAACGGTCCCCGCCTGATTGCCGCCGCCATCACGAATTTCGTGGTACACACGGAACAGGTCACGGGGATACTCGTTCATCATGACGCCGCCATTTTCACCATCGGCGATCTGTGAGCCCAGGGAGGGAATCGAACGCTCACCAACGCGTTGCTGCCCCCAGCCCTTCGCTTCAAAGTAGGGTTGCATTTGGGCGACAAGTTTGGTGTCCGAGCCCTGGGTCTTAATCAGCGCTGTCATGCTGACGGTGTCCCCATGGGAATTACGCGCAACGAGACGGTTCGGCAAATATTTATCTTCGTGACGCAGACCCGAGCCGTCCAGTCGTTCAACGGAATGTTCTTGCACGAGCAACCACTGGTAGCCGCAGTCCTTCAGCGCCTTGATGTATTCATAGAGCGTATCCGGGTGGTTGGGCAGGTGCATCTCTGGTGGCGAAAACCCCTTCACCCGCGATAGGGCTTCATCGCCAAAGAGGGCCGCGAAATGATGCTGCCAAGCCTGAATGTGCAGTTTGATGTCGGGAATGGGTGTTGAAGGAACAACCGCATGGCTCCACATCGTCCCCAGCCATTCCACATGGGGCCAGTAGCGATCGCCATGAACCAATCGCCGCAGCTTATCCAACACATCCTGCCGTCCCATTTGCTCCAGCCCCCACAGCAGATTGCCGGAGTAGTCGAGCATGATCCGCGGATTACAGCCCTGATCAATCAGCTGGGGAATGTAATCGCCCATGCGCCCGTAGCAGTCGGCAAACACCCCGGCGTTGTGATTATCACCATCGTGGGGATGCTCGAACATATGCTGTAAGTTGCTGATCAAACCACCATCAGCCCCCGCAGGTATGGTCGGCTGGTGCATATGCAAGGCACAGGCAAAACCAGATTGAATCTGGCTCAAATCGAGGTTGGTACGGGGCAAAAAACTGGGCTGCTGCACACGCATCAAGGCTGCTAACTCAGCCTCCCGTCCCGAGATTGAAGGCATGCCGTTGCGGAGGCTGGTACGAGAAGCGGTCGCGATCATAGAGGGTGCAGTAGATAGGCCCGCCTTGTTCTAGCATGGGAGCGATCGCCGAATCCCTCCCATTACCGTCTGCTCACAGCTCTTGACATTCCGTAAGGTGCCATCTGCATCAGATGCCATCCCAGCAAAACGTCTATTCGTCTTGGTAGAAGCGATAAAACAGAGCATCGTTTTCAAAACCATGCTCATCCAAAACATGGTGCATCACCCGATTTTCAATCAGAAGTTGACCCAGGCGCAACGCCTCAGCCAGAGAGATGCCATAGGTCTGGCGGATACGACTGACCGCTTCATCCCCGAGGAAACACTTCGAATACTTCCGCGTTCGATACCAGCGATCTTTGATGCTCACCCCCTTCTCTCCCCGCAGGATGGCAACAAGCTGGTCAATGTGATAATCATTGGGCTGAGCCTGCGCTGCCCATGACTCCAATCGCCGCCATCGACATCGGGACCAACTCCATCCTGCTGCTCATTGCCAGGAAGCAGGGCACTGGGCTAGAAGCCATCACGGACCTCGCCAGGACAGCCCGTCTCGGCGAAGACCTGGCCCAAACGGGCGTCCTGAAGGATGAGGCGATGGAGCGGGCGATCGCCATTCTCCAGGACTACGCCAGCATCCTCGCCACCCACAACGTCACGGAGATCACCTGCTTTGGCACTGCGGCACTGCGCCGGGCAGGGAATGCGAGGGAATTTTGCGATCGCGTTCAGCAAACCTTCGGTTGGCCTATCCGCGTCCTCAGCGGACAAGAAGAAGCGCTCTACACGTTCAAGGGCGTCATGAGTTCGGCCCAGGCAAACCCAGCAAGCCCCCAGGTTGATGACTCTGCCATCGCCATTGATATCGGCGGTGGTAGCACTGAGGTGATTGCTGGAAGCGCTGACACCATCACCTTTGAGCAAAGTATCCCGGTGGGGGCTGTCGTCTTAAAAGACCAGTTTGCGATCCCGGGGCAGATAGATGCAGCACTTCAGCAGGCGATCGCCACCCATCTGCAAAGCCAATTTGCCGATGTGCCTCAGGGCACAAACACCACAGTCCTCGTCACAGGCGGCACTGCCACGACCCTCGCAGCCCTAGAGCTAAAGCTGACCACCTACGACGTAAAACGCATTGACGGGCATCCGTTAACCCAGAACTGCATTGAAGCGGTATTTCGTCAGCTGAATGGGATGACTAAGAAGGAGCGAACGAAAATTCCCGGCATGGAAGCAGGGCGGGCAGACATTATCTTGCCTGCGCTGCTGATTTTGCGTTTTTTGTGCGATCGCCTCAAGACCCAAACCATGACGGTCACTGTACGCGGCGCTCGCTACGGCATCCTCTTGATGGGTGAGGTTGCAGCGTAGGACTTAAGCCTCTCAAAATTTCTTTAGCAAGATACTTGCAAATATACAGATAATTAAGAAATATGTAGGCAGGATCAAAGCGGGATCACCCCAGATCTATACGAAAAGATCTATTTAAGCTCGATAGCGATCGTCCGAAGCCCATCTCTACCACCGCCCTAAGGCATTACCCCCAGGAGTCGCCCATGTATATCGTGCAAATTGCTTCGGAATGCGCCCCCGTTATCAAAGCGGGTGGATTGGGCGACGTTGTCTACGGCCTCAGCAACGAACTGTCTTCCCAAGGCCACTGCGTCGAACTCATCCTGCCCAAGTACGACTGCATGCGCTACGACCACGTCTGGGGTATGCATGACGCCTACAAAGACCTGTGGGTGCCCTGGAATGGCGGTTCGATCCACTGCTCCGTCTACTGCGGCTGGGTCCATGGCCAGCTCTGCTTCTTCATTGAGCCCCACTCCAGCCACCGTTACTTCGACCGCGGCTGCTACTACGGCGAATTCGACGACGCCATGCGCTTTGCCTTCTTCAGCAAAGCAGCCCTAGAATTCCTTCTCCAGAGCAACAAGCGCCCCGACATCCTCCACTGCCACGACTGGCAGACGGGTCTGATACCGGTCATGCTCTACGAGATGTACAAGTACTACGGTCTGGATCATCAGCGGGTCTGCTACACCATCCACAACTTCAAGCACCAGGGCCTCGCCCAACTCGACGTGCTGCAAGCCACCGGTCTGAACCGACCCGAGTACTACTACCAATTCGAACGGTTGCGGGACAACAGCGGTAGTTCCATCAACCTGATGAAGGGTGGGATTGTCTACGCTAACCATGTCAACACCGTCTCCCCCCACCATGCCTGGGAAGCCCGTTTCAGTGAAATTGGCTGCGGGTTACAGGGGGCCTTGGAATATCACCAGGCAAAATTTGGTGGCATCCTCAATGGTCTGAGCTACAAGTTCTGGGATCCGGAGAAGGATGAACTGATTCCTCACCACTACAGCAAAAGCGACATTGCCGGAAAGGAAGAGAACAAAAAGGTCCTGCGCGAGCGCCTCATGCTCCGGCAAGTGGATAAGCCCTTGGTCTGTTTCATTGGCCGCCTCGACCAGCAGAAAGGCGTTCACCTCGTGCACCATGCCCTCTACTACGCCCTCAATCAGCGGGCACAGTTTGTCATGCTGGGGTCCGCGACGGAGCAGTCCATCAATGACCAGTTCTGGCGTGAGAAGCTTCATCTGAATGACAACCCCGATGCTCACCTGGAGATCGGCTACAACGAGGAACTCGCCCACCTCATCTATGCAGCGGCAGACATGATCGTTGTGCCCAGTAACTACGAACCCTGCGGTCTCACCCAAGTCATCAGCATGAAATACGGCACGGTGCCGATCGTGCGCGGTGTGGGTGGCTTGCTGAATACGGTGTTCGACTGGGATTACGAAGAGACGAAGCCCAAGGAAGAGCGCAACGGTTTTGTGTTCTATCAGCAGGACTTTACAGCCCTGGAATCCGCCATGAGCCGCGCCATCGGTCTCTGGTACGGCGACAACGAAAAATTCCAGCAGATTCAGGAGCAGGGGATGGAATCTGACTATTCCTGGACTAAACCTGCGGAGCAATATGTTGGCGTCTATGAGCACATCCGCGCCAAGTAATATCGCCCTGCATTCGAGACAACATCACGAATAGCCTCCAACATCACTCAATCCTTTTTCTGGGGCAGCAGTCGGAACTTGTACTGCGTCTCGGCGTCAGGGGTTGGGTGAATTTTTAGTAGGCCAATGGTTCGTTCTTTGGGTTTGGGTTTTCTGAACTGGACAAACCCGGTTACACCGTTGTGGCTAAAGTCTGACTCCGACAGCTGTTGCTGAAGTGCTCGTCGCCTTAATTGTTTTGTACTGGAATGTTTTGTACTGGAATTTGTTGCATGGGCTTGGGGGTCGAACTGTAGGTTGGTTATTGCGCCTTCATGCTGCGATCGCCCCACCCTCTGCAACCCCTGGGCAATAATCTGGGTCGCATCGTAGGACATTGCCGTACGCCAGTTCACCGGACCGCCCCAAAGCCGATTGGCATCTAGCAAAAATGGATGCTCTTTGAAAAGATTATCGGGATTCCACAGGCTGGGAATCACCATACCCTCCACCGCAGATTGCCCCTGCTCCAGAGTGACTTGGGTGTAGAACGAAGGACTGCCGTAGAGTGCGAGGGGCTTGGTTTGGCCTGAGTTGCTCCTAGCAAGTGCAAGTCCCTTTTCCAGCCGATCGATGTGAGGTGCGAGGACCATGGCATCTGCTCCTGCATCGAGAATGGCGGCGATCGCCTCCTCCGCCGAAAACCCTGCCATTCCCAGGTCACAGGGAATATCTAAGATTTCAAAACTGTCATCGGCCACTTTTTTAAAGTCATTGCCAAATGAGGCATTGTCCTCTGCCGAGTTATCGACACACACGGCCACTTTCTGATATCCCTGTTTAACGATATGGGCTGAGAGGAGTTGGCTCACCGTCAGCATGTTGGGCACCATACGGAACGCAAAGGGATATTTCTTGCCCGCATCGTACATATCCAAATCCCCGGCAAAGCTCGTTGGCGTCAGCATCGGCAATTGTCTGGCGTTATAGATTTCGGCCCCGGCCATCGATGCATTGGTGGCGTTGTGACCAATGACAGCCAGGATGTCTTTGTTTTTGGCAAACTGACGGGCCAAGCGCTTCGCTAACACCGTGTCATTGTCGTCATTAGCAATTAGCACGCGCAATTTTCTGGAACCGTTATCCTGCCCATTGAACTCCGTTTGGGCCTGGGCCACACCTCGCAGCATTTCCTGAGCCACGTTGAGGTTGCTGCCAATGGGAATGCTGGCGACAACGGTATCGTAGGCACTCCCACTTGCGAGAATCCGAGCATTGTTGATATAGATGCGGGTTTCAGGATCGTTGCGTTCTTCTTGGAGCGCTGCTTCGAACTGGGCGATCGCCTCTGACCATTGCCCTTGGGCACAGGCACGAATCCCCTGCTCCTTTGCTAGATTGGTGACCTGCTCCACCAAGGCATTTTCACAGCCGCTAATGCGAAGATTAAGCTGGTGGGAACGCCACCCATTCACCCCGATCAACGCCGTGCCTCCCAGAGCTGCGATCAATGCCGCTGCAAGACCCAGGGTCGTCCCCCGTCGCCGATTCTGATAGCGAAAACTGGGAGCAGACGGATTTTGGAAAATCACCGGCAACCAAGCCGCCTGGGGATATTTCTGGCTTTCATCCCGTAGCCGCTCCCGAGCATGGCGCACGGCCAAGTGAAACGCATTCCCGAGCTGAAATGCCTGCAAAAAGTAGCGCAAAAAGTCCTGGGCCGCTTCGTCAGGAATGGGCTCTCGCATCACGACCACATTGGGGATCTTGGCGGCACTCACGTCCTGGGCTAGCCCCAGACCATCGCAGGAATTGAAAATGGCTAGCTTAAGACCATTGCACACGGCAGCGGTCAGGGCAGCAGACAGTTCGACAATTGGGACCGGCAGATCACCGAGGAAAATGCTGCTGCGACCCATTTCCCCTGCGACACAGTCTCCCGCGTCACAACTCTGGCTATGGCCTGAAAACAACAGAACATCGCAATGGCCGTAGAACAAGGCGTCTTTCAGCGTATCGAGCGATGGATTGGTGAGGCATTGGATCTGGGCGTCGGCAAACTGCTCTTGGAGGGTTTTGAGATCGGTTTCGACATCGAGCTGCTCACAGAGACCGAGGATGGCAAGAATTTTGAGGGGCGATCGCAGATCCTCCACCTTTTCCGCCCGGTAGGGAGCAGCCAAAACGAACTCTGCCTTGGGACGTTTTTGCAATAGAGGTCAGCGATGCCAGGGCAAACGTTGCAGGGTGCGATCGTCCGTTTCTAGGATTAAACGCAGGGGTTCATCCGCCCGCACTTCTCCGATGATGTCTTCCCGCAGATCGCGAAAACTGGATTGTTCAAACCACTGGTGCAATTCTGTTTCGACTTGGTCACCCTGAAGCTGAACGCGCTCCCAAAGATGTTTGAGGTCTCCCTGTTTGGAAGCGTTGAGAACTTGATAGTTGGGGACGATGATGCGATGCCAGCGCCAGCGGCTGGTTTGACCCAGGGCATAGTAGCTTTGCTGCCATTGCTGGTAGTGCTGGAAGAGTTTTGGGGCTGCGGGCAGAGTGTGGGTGGTTCGCAGGAAGGGTTGTTTGCCTTCCTCGGCAAGTCTGAGAACGGCTGCAAAGCTGCCGTTCGCTTGGGCTGAGATTTTTAGAATTGCAACCTTACCTGACTGAGCCATCTGCGTCCCCCAAGCCGTACTTGTCTGCCCACTTCACATCAAAACAGAGAAGGGAGTAAGGGTATATCGATAAATTTTGAAGATTTTATTCACCCTGGCAGCTAATGCCATTCAGACAATGGCGTTGACAATAACGCTGCGGGCCGCGCAACCGTCGCTTTGCCGTTCTGGATCGGGCCTTTGGGGTTCAGCGATGGGAAAAAAGCCAGCTTAATGGGCTCAAGTAGTATTCTATACAACCTCAATTAACACCTGAATTCAATCCCACCATAGTCCTGAATTCGCCTGAATTATCGCATTGGCTTTACGCCGAAACTGAGGTCAGTGAAGCAGAAGGTAGTGCTGGCGCATGGAAGACGGTTGGTTCGTTTGTCGATGGACGAAGTAAGCCGCAATCATGGCTCCCCTGCATACCGAACTGATTCACAACCAATTACATACATAGCTAACCTTAATTAGGGAATTTTGCATCATGCAACTCAAGTATCGCGGCCAGTCCTACTCTCCTTGCCACACCGTTCAGAGCAAGCCTCAGACGATGTCACTCCAATTTTTGGGCCAGTCCTATCAAGCGAAGGGCTCGCAGCAGCCCGTACCCAAGCCAACATCGAAAGCGGTTCTACAGTTTTTGGGGTGTCGTTACGCCCTGGGATAGAACCTGTCTAGGTTCTTGCATAACCAACCGATTCACAGCCAATTGAATTCACAGCTAACCTTTAGGGAATTTTGCATCATGCAACTCAAGTATCGCGGCCAGTCCTACGCTCCTTGCACCACTGCTGAGAGCAAGCCTCAGACGAAGCCACTACAATTTTTGGGTCAGTCGTATCAAGCGACGGACCCGCAACCGTCAAGGTCTAAATCAGTCGCTAAACCTGTTCTACAGTTTATGGGTTGTAGATACGCGATGTAATGGGCCGACTATCTTGCTTGATCGTCAGACAAGCATCGATATCCAGACAGATATCGATATCCAGACAAGCATCGCTACTCCGTCTCTCTTTCGCTGCTGGGATTGTGAGCTAGCTGTCTAGGATTTCTGAGGCCTAAATGCGATCGCCCCCTGCTCTAAGTCGGTTGTTCTATGCCGATGAAACTAGAGATATGTGGAGCGATCGCATCTGCCTGCGCTTTGGACCTGGGCTGCGGAATCACAGGCGATTCGGCATAGGGGTTGCCCTTGGTTGGTGGTGTGAAGGCTTAAAGCGTGAGTGAACTCAAGCATTGGCCACATGCCAGCAGACTCCTGCGGGGTCGATGAAGTGGACCTCTCTGGCCCCCCAGGGAAAGTCTTTGGGGGGATTGATTTTGGCGCTGGAGTATTGCTCAAAGACGCCTGAAGCTTTGACCGCTTCATACCATTCGTCCAGATTCTCTACGGTCAGGTACAGCATCAAGTTTTCCTGCATTTCTTGATGGTGGAAATCTTGCAGGAGGAAGACGGCGTCTCCGGTCTGGAGTTCAGCAACACCGCTGTTCTGCCAGTTTTCTTGAAAGCCGAGGGCTTTGAAGAAGGCAAGGGATTGGGAAAAGTCTGTGCCGCTGGGGATGAAGGGTTTAAGCTGTCGGGCTTGGGTTTTCATGGGAGAGGCGTTGTTCTGTTGTAGGCTCATCATCCACGAGAGTCTGTGCTGAGTA
>CALIJJ010000173.1 GCA_938017515.1 uncultured Pseudanabaenaceae cyanobacterium | reverse complement strand
AGCCCAGGCTGCTCTAGACCCAAGCGGTCCATGGCTGGCGTGCAGGATTGCGTCAGCAGTGTCAAACCCAGAGCGAGTGTAAAACAGAGCCCGAAGAGCGATCGCAACCGTCGCCAGCGCCCTGCCATTCGTTTCCACAGCGCTCCAACCGAACCCACGCCAACGATAGCCTCAGCCCATCGGCGAACCATATGCAATCCTCTGCTCATCTCTCTTTCTCGTCTATCTTCTAGGGGTAACTCGTTTTCGTTGGCTCAAACGCGTAGAATGGAACCCTTGGGATGTCTCCGTCAGTCGGAATGCACTGCTGTGCTCCTTCATTAGCAAGGCTACCTGAGAAAAAATGAATCTGCTCAGGACCGTTCCCGGCTATGGCGGCTAATCCCCTAAAGTTTGAAGACCTTGGACTGCGTGAAGAATTGCTGCGGGCAATCACCGAACAAGGCTACGACACCCCCACTCCCATTCAGCAACAGGCCATCCCGATTGTCCTGGAAGGCAGAGACGTCTTGGCAGGTGCCCAAACCGGCACCGGAAAAACGGCAGGGTTTACCCTACCTCTGCTCCAACGCCTCATGGCCTCGTCGCCTCGACCCTCAGAAAGACCAGACAAGGACAGACCAGGCAAGGACAGCCCAAGCAAGGACAGTCCAGCCAAAGAGCACCCCACCAAGACAGCAGCCCCCGTCTCGGCATCCGGGGTCAAACGCCGCATTACCCGAGGCAGTGGTGCGAGGGGTCCGCTGAAGGTCGGAACGCCCCGCCCCATCCGTGCGGTCATTTTGGCACCCACTCGCGAATTGGCCGCCCAAGTTGCCGAAAATGTCAGTGTCTACAGCCAGTATTTGCCGCTCAAATGCACGGTGATCTTCGGCGGCGTCAATATCAATCCCCAAATGTCCCGCCTAAGACGCGGCGTCGATATTGTGGTGGCGACACCGGGACGACTCCTAGACCATATCCAACGGGGCACAGCGGATCTGTCTCAGGTCGAAATTTTGGTGTTGGACGAAGCCGATCGCATGCTCGACATGGGCTTCATCCACGACATCCGCAAGGTGCTCGCCCTGCTCCCGAAGGAGCGCCAAAACTTACTCTTTTCGGCGACCTTCTCCAAGCAGATCAAGGGCCTTGCCAGCGGATTTTTACGATCCCCCACCACGATCGAAGTGGCCCGCGAGAACACAGCCGCAGAAACGGTTGACCAAGTGATCTATCCGGTCGATCGGGTTCGCAAGCGGGAACTACTCTCCTACCTCATTGGCTCACGCAATTGGAGCCAGGTCTTGGTCTTTACTAGAACCAAGCATGGCGCCAATCGGTTGGTCAAGCAACTAGAGCAGGATGGATTACGGGCCGCCGCCATTCACGGCAACAAGAGTCAGGGGGCGAGAACCAGAGCCCTAGCGGGCTTTAAGGATGGTTCCGTTCGGGTCCTCGTTGCCACCGATATTGCCGCCCGAGGCATCGACATCGATCAGCTCCCCCATGTGGTCAACTTTGAGTTGCCCAATGTGGCTGAGGATTATGTACACCGCATTGGCCGCACCGGACGTGCGGGCAATGAAGGGCAAGCCGTTTCCCTCGTCTGTGTCGATGAACATCAGTTGATGCGCAATATCGAACGGCTGATTAAACGCAGGGTCGAACGCGTCATCATTGATGATTTTGAGCCGGATCCGAACATCGAAGCAGAACCCATCCCCAACGGTCGCAATAGTAGCGGCGGGGGTGGCGGCGGTCGCGGTGGACGTGGCGGCGGCGGTCGCGGTGGCAGTCGTGACGGCGGCGGGCGCGGCCGTGCCCCTCGCCCTGGCCACCGAGACAAACCGGGCCATGAGCCTCGCAAGTCTTCCTCCAGTCGAAGCGATTCGGAAAAACCCAAACCCAGACTGAAGGACACTCCCAAACTCCGCAATGGCAGTAGTGAAGGACAGAGCAGCCAAGGGCGGGACCGGCCAGGGCGATCGCGGCGACGCTCCAGCGCGGGTTAGTCCCAGCATTTGAGCCACAGTCGAAGGGCCAGGGAACAGCCCAACAGGCCCAGAAATCCCCCCGTCACCAACCCAATGACAGCCTGAACAACCATCTGCGACAAGATCAGCGGCTGCTTCAGACTCATGGCCCAGAGGGCAAACACGATGCTACAAACTATCATCCCGAGGAGGCTCATGATTTGAACGCCCCGGGGAATATCGTCTACGGCCATCGCCACGGACGATGATGGGCTTGATGACAAATTCGGCGATCGCTGAGCCACCGCCCAAACCGCCCACAATGCCAGTGCAACCAAGCCTAAAACACCGCCCCCATATTGCAATAGCTTATAAACGGGCAACCCCCACGCTTCTGCCCGCAAGCCAGACCAGCGCATCACGACCCATCCATCGCCATGGGTAAACGCATCCCACACAATATGGCTCCCCGCTCCCAGCGCCAGGGAAACACCGATCACAAGCCCCCGCTGTAGCGGCCAAAAACGATAGGGATGCAGCCGTGGCCCATACAACACCATCGTCCTAGGCAGCAGGGCTCGCATCAGCAACACCAGGGGACGGCGCATCACCCCCTGAATCAGAGCCAACAGCAGCAGTCCCGCCGGAATGCCCTGGACCACAATACCGAGGGGGGAATGGCCAATATTCGCCACCGGACGCAGCACAACAAAATAGGCAATATCAGGAACCATCGCACCGACGATCAAAGCGGGAAGATCGAGGCGACGGCGAGAGGCGTACCACAGGGGGGCGATCGCAATGGGATGGGCTAACGTAAACGGCATCAGCAAACGTTCCTCTCTAGCGGCCCTAAACCTCTAACGTCAGCGGCACAACGCCCAGGCGCAAGGGCCGCTGCCGCCGCAACCAGGACTGACGAACCCCCAACCCAACGATGGGAGCAAACCGGCTCGCCCCCCAGCGCAGAATCGGATAGTTGCGCAGTTTTTCCCCTTGGGCCAGCTCCTCCGCCTGTAGGGCCTGGGCCTGGATAATTTCAGGCTCACGCTCGGCTTGGATGGCATCCAAGGCTTGATCGATGACGGTCTGATCCACAGCAGCCTGGCCCTGCCCTGTCAGCACCGGGACGAGATGATTGGCGGTGGCGATCGCATCTCGAAACGCCATATTAATGCCCTGGGCCCGAATCGGCGACATGGGGTGAGCCGCATCACCCAAGATCAAAAAACCGGGCTTTGACCATTGGGGTGCCCGTCCCACGGTCACCGAAAACTTGACCGGCGGTTGAAAACAACTCGCATTCTGGCGAAAATAAGCCGCGAGCCAATCGGGAGAATGCTCCGCTAGCACCTCGGGCCAATCTTCAGTTTTCCAATTGCGATCATCCCCTCGATGCAGCCCCCAGCCCAGTTGAAGCTGCCCTTGGGAGCTACGAAACAAGCCAAAACTATTGCCATGCTTGACCACGGCATGGAAAACGTTTTCATCGCGTAGGGGCGGTGCATCTTCCAGGCTAAACCAGAGGATATCAATGGCATGGGATAGAGAATCCAGGGTTAAGCCTGCCTTATCCCGCAACATCGAATTGCGCCCATCCGTTGCAATCACAAGATCAGCGTTGAGGATGCGTCCATCCCCCAGGCTCACACCAACAACCCGCTGTTGCTCCCACACCAGATCACGCACCGGCGTCGCGGGGAGAAATTCAAACGTGTCACAGGCATCCGCTTGCTGAATCAAGGCATCCAAAAACTCAGGCTGCGACACGAGCGTACAGGGTGGTCCCGTCGCTGCACCGGAAAAATTCATCGGCTCGTTGACGCGAAAGAGACGCTTGCCCTCGATCCAAAACTCCCAGGCATCTAAGGTTTCGTGGGGAACTGTTTCCACCGTCGCGGAAAGACCCATTTGGGCGATCGCCTCCAGCCCACTGGGCATCAGCGCCTGCCCTCGAAAAATGCGCTGAAAGCTTCGCGATGCTTCAATCAGCGTGACCCGAATGCCTCGCAACGCCAACAGCCGAGCCAGCGACGCCCCCGTGGGACCTGCGCCCACCACAATGACATGGGCAGCTTGGCTAGGGGATAAGCATGGGTCTGGGGCAGCTGAATTCACATCACATCCTAGGCAGCATCTTCAACAATGGTCTTGAGATTTTGCAGACCCTGTTCGTAGTCTTTGCCAATCATCGAATCCATCGCCAATCCAAAATAGCTGCTCAACGGTTTCATCAGCAACGGTACACCCGCTCGCATATCCGTATCGAGAGACCAAGTCACCCACGTCCCATCCTGACGATCATCGAGATCAAACGCCGCATCGGCAATGCCCTGACCCCCAAAGTCCAGGTGGGTCCCGAGATGCTGGGGGGCATTCAGCTCCGTAATCACTTGACGCCCCGCCCCGACCTCCTGCGTATCACTCGACCAAACCATGGTTTGCCCCAAACCACTCCCCTGAATCTCCATGGAAGCATCGGGGTCGAGCTTGGCCCAAGGCGACCAGGTATCCCAAGCATTAAAATCACTGACCTTCGCAAACACTTGCTCCATAGGGGCTTGGATCAAAGCGGAGCGCTCGACATGCACCTGGCTTGGCAATAAAAACCCAGCGCCAAACAGCAGCAGCAAAATGCTCGCGAAAACTCCGGCAACCCACTTGAAACGTGACATCATTCACCCTCCCTAAGGCAACACAGCGAACTCGACCCTGACCGCTCGTCTTTCAACAGTATAAAAAGTGCATCGAGGAACTGACGATGAACACGATGCAAAAGATCACAGCTCTGTAAAAAAGCAAAAATTTTTCTAAACACCCATGCCGCTAAGGGTGACCATTAATCCGTTTAAGCGTTCTGTTAATTTCGGATGCTCCGCTTCGAATTGCTCGATCAGCGTCGGTAACTTTTGTTGCGCATTACGACCATGTTCTAGATCATCGGGCTCCTCTAGCTGACGTTCAATATCTGCGATTAGATGCTCCATGCGCTCCTTGATGGCAGCATCGATCGCAGTGAGTTGATCTAGTTCCGTATGGAGTTCATCCAATGATTGACGGAGATTTTCTTTACTCATCGTTACACCAAAGCAACACTATCTTTCCATAGTAATTCTTGTCTCAATCATTCGACCCTTAACCCTGCAATCAGTGACGACTTTGTACTGCTTCTTTACATGCATTACGGTTCATCATCCATGGATGGTGAACCGTAATGATAAAGCGTGATCCCAGAGACAAAGTTAACTTCTACGCCAAATCCACCAAAGCAGCCCAAGCAAGCTTAGGGTTATTTCTAGCTATGTCATCCAGGACTATGGACATCTACACCCCCAATTGGGTTAAAAATGCGGTTTTTTACCAAATTTTTCCCGATCGATTTGCCAAAACCCAGCGTCCTCGCCCGTCGCTCCCCCCGGTAATGCAAGTGCCCCTTGAGGCTTGGGAGGCTCCACCAACGTTCCACAGCTACAAAGGCGGAGACCTCTGGGGGATTGCCGAGAACTTGGACTACATCAAAGATCTCGGGGTGACAGCGATCTATTTCACACCGATCTTTCAATCGGCCTCGAATCACCGATACCATACCCACGATTACTACCAGGTGGATCCGCTCCTCGGTGGCAATGAAGCCTTTCAAGTCTTGATTCAGGCCGCCCATGACCGCGATCTCAAGGTCGTACTGGACGGCGTCTTCAACCATGCCAGTCGGGGATTCTTCTACTTCAATGACATTCTCGAAAACGGCCAGAAGTCACCCTGGCTCGACTGGTTTCGGATCGAAGGCTGGCCCCTATCCGCCTATGACGGTGACAAACCCGCCAACTACAAGGGCTGGTGGAATATGCGTGCCTTGCCCGTCTTCAACCATGACAATCCCGCCGTGCGGGAATACCTGATGCAGGTGGGGGAATATTGGATTCGCCAGGGCATCGATGGTTGGCGCTTGGATGTGCCCGGTGAGGTCAAGACGCCAGGGTTTTGGCAAGAATTTCGCGATCGCATTAAAGCGATTAATCCCGAAGCGTACATCGTCGGAGAGATCTGGGATGATGCCACGGAATGGCTCGACGGCAGCCAGTTCGACGGTGTGATGAACTATCTGTTTACGGGACCCACCCTAGCCTTTGCCGCGGGCGATCGCATCGACAAGAGCTTGGTCGAAAGCCCCGGATATTTCCCCTATCCCGCCATCGATGCAGTTGCATACGCAGAGAAAATGCAAGCGCTCCTGGAGCTCTATCCCTGGGAAATCCAGCTGACTCAACTCAACCTCCTCTCCAGCCACGACATTGCTCGGGTCTTGAGTGTTGTGGGAGACGATCGCAGCAGCATGGAATTAGCCACCTTGCTGCTGCTCACCTTCCCCGGTGCTCCCAGTATCTACTACGGGGATGAAGTGGGCTTAGCCGGTGGCCTTGATCCGGACTGCCGACGAGGCTTTCCCGAGGAAGATCAGTGGGACCACGACATGCTCAACATGCATAAGCAACTCATTGCCCTCCGCAAGGAACATGATGCCCTACGCCTCGGTCGTTATGAAGTCCTCAAGAGCGAGGGGATGGCGATCGCCTTTGCCCGCACAATAGCGGGTCAGCCTGACAAAACACGCCTCGTTGCGGTCAATGCAGGAGAACAAGACGCGGTCTTAAGCCTAGACAACATGGGTACCGCGAGGGACGCAGTGCTGTTTGGTCAAGGCAAAGCCAGGAAAGAAGGCGATCGCCTGCTGCTGACCATCTCTCCACGGTCTGGTCTCATTCTCTAACCGGGTCCGCTGTGAACCGTGAACAGCCATCGACCCCTTAACGGCTCAACACCACCCCAGCCGCCAAAAGCCCCAAACCGATCAGCTTGCGAAAGGTGATCGGATCCTGGGGGGAGGCCAAAAGGCCAAAGTGGCTCATCGTCATTGCCACCCCAATCTGACCGAGCACCAACAGAACAAAAAACGAGGCTGCCCCTAATCGCGGAATCAAGAACGTCGTGCTCAGAATCATCACAGCACTCACGACGCCACTGAGGTAGAGATAGCTTGGCACTTCGCGAAGCTTCCCCAGATCCTCAAAACTGCCCGTTAACCCACAGAGCAATAAAGTCGTGATCGCTCCAAACACATAGAACGGGATATTGGCCAGCAACGGCGAGCCCACCACCTTGGCCACCAGGCTATTCATGGGCAAGTAAATCGAAGTTAGTCCTCCCATGGATAGTGCCAACAAAGCAAAAAGCAAGGGTTGAAGAGGCATAGGATTAGGCTTAAAGCCAAATGAGGAGCGTCGCTGCCCAGGAAAAAGGTCAGTCTTTCACCTTTTTCCGGACATATTCGGGACATGACTGGAGCAGGGCATGGAATTTGAGAGCCGATCACGGTTCCGTTAATGCTCGTCTCCGTCATAGATCCACATGGGGGAGGTATCACCCGCTCGGCGAAAACCGCACTTTTCATAGAAGGCGATCGCCGCCCCATCCGCCACTAGCATTTGCATGTGCAACCCGGTATAGCGTAACTTCAGTCGTTCAATGATATCGTGCCCAATCCCTTGGCGCTGGTAGTCGGGATGCACCAGCAAGTGCGAATAATAAACGACCAAAAACCCATCAGAAATGGCATTGCCGATGCCGACGAGCTGGTCTCCCCTCCAGGCTGAAACGACGGCATGGGAATTGAGCATCGCCTGACGCAGCGCATCAGGGTGCCGAGCCGAAGACCAATGATTCGCCTTATACAAAAACAAGAGCTGGTCGACGGGGATGTCCTTATCCTCGGAAAAGGTGATCACAATGGGCACCGATGATCAAGCACTAGCCCCATTATAAGCTGGATCAATGGGAGGCTTAACGTAAACACGGGGCTCTAGAGATACGGACTCTCCGGTCAACCGCCGCTAGATCGACCACCAGCCAGGGCTTTGACAGCCTTGGACATAGGAAAATGTTTGCCCTAGAGACACACCAAAGCGCTCCAGGCGGGACAAAATGTTCTCTAGAAAGCCATTCACAACGTCAATCTGTGGATAAGTCCTGTGGATACTGGGGATAACTGCCCAAGAGATATCGAGCGCTGCCAAAGCTAACGAACTAGCATCTATTAGTTGCAAAAGCATCAATTATGGATAAGTCCTGTGGATATTGGGGATAACTTCTCAAGGAAAAGTGACTCTTCTGAGTAGAGTTTGCGATTGTTGATGAGTTGTAAAAGCATCACTTATTGATAACGGGGATGTGTTCTTAAGGATCAATTACTCTTCTAAAATTGGCCGATTGCGATCGCTCAGTTGTAAAAGCATAGAATGTGGATAACCCCTGTGGATATTGGGGATAACTATTCACCAGTAAGAAGCATGATTTGAGCATCTCTGATGATAATACATTAGTTGTAAACGCATAAAATGTGGATAAACCTGTGGATATTGGGGATAACTGTTCAGCAGTAGGAGGAATGCTCTAAGCCGATCTGATTACGAGCACCCAGTTGTAAAAGCATAAATGTGGATAACCCCTGTGGATATTGGGGATAACGATGACCGTTAGTCAGAAATTTTCTCGTGAGCACTAAGTTGTATAAGCAGTAATATTCAGCAAGTCAAGTGAGATTGAGACCTCCATCTGCCATAACGATTTCCCCCGTAAGGTAGCCGCTCGCGACCAACATGGACGCCACATGGGAAATCTCTTCAGGTTGTGCCCCTCGTCCCATGGGCGATCGCTCGCGCCACAGGGCTCGTGCCGCATGCCAATCTTGACTCATCAGCGTTTCCACTAAACCTGGCGCGATCGCATTCACTCGAATCGCTGGTACAAAACTCACGTTTGGGCGATCGCTAATCCAATCCCAGAGGTTGAGCCCGTAATCAACGCCACACGATTAGCAGGACAACACGAAACCATCGTCATCATTACGCCTGAGGCAGTCATTGCAATCCACAGATAGTCATCAGCGATTCAAGGATCACGGGTTCGGCAAAGTCAGAAATTGCTGAATGTGATAGGCGATCGCCCCTGGATTCTCCAGATGAATATTATGGCCAACCCCCGGAACCACTTCATGCCTCGCCGTCTGACAGCAGGCATTCATGCCTCGGTTAATCCTCGTGAACTTTTGATCAAATTCTCCCGTCAAAAATAATAGGGGATCAGTATGCAACGACAGGAGAGGCCACAGGTTTGGCTGCTGCCCCGTCCCCATCTCCCGAAGCGACCGGGCCAAGCCGATCGGATCGTTACATAAACGACGCCGTTGCATTTCTTCAAAGACATAAGAATGTTTCCACAGACTTGTGAATAACGGCTGCTGATACCAATTTCTTAGAAAGCTAAGAAAATCCGCTTCAATTGCATGGGATCGAGCAAGATCTATATCCCGTCTAGCTTTTCGATCTTTACTATTTATTAATCCTGGGGATCCAGATTCAATGACAGCCTGTGGAAAACAATGTGGAAAACGTAGTGCCCCATAGAGCGAAAGGCGTGCTCCCATGGAATATCCAACGATCGCTTGGCACTGAAGTTGGTGTTCTAATACCCAAGCGACTACGTGCTCCGCAGTCCGTTCCATGGAAAATAGCTCAGGCCGATCGCAGCGCGTTTTGCCATGTCCCGGCAAATCGATTGCGACACAATGGAACTGAGACGACAACCGCTCCAATAGCGGCAGCCAGTCTTCACCACTGCCCATAAATCCGTGCAAGAACAGCAGCGTCGGCCCCTGGCCCATCTCCCGCGCATGGAATTCGATCATGCCCCCAAAATAATCAGCCGCGCAACACTGAAATAAATGAAGACCCCCAGAACATCCACCGCCGTTGTGATGAATGGAGCCGACATCAACGCCGGATCTAAGCCAATCTTTTGAAACAGCAAGGGTAGGGTCGAACCCGCCGTCGAGGCCAGGACCGAAATGGCTGCCAGGCTAATGCCGACTGAAATGGCGATCGACCAATCCTTTTGTAGCCAATAGGCCCACAGGGTCACCACCGCCGCCAGCATAATCCCCAGAAATAAACCCGCCGTTGCCTCCCGGGCAATGACCGTGCCGGGTCCCATACTGCGAATGCGATCCGTATTCAGACCACGAATCACCACCGTCGAAGACTGGGCCCCTACATTTCCCCCGGTTCCAATCAACAGCGGAATAAACGCCATCAGACCCACCACCTGCTGCAACACATCCTGCTGACTGTTGATCACCGCACTGGTGCCAGTATTCGTAATCAAGAGCACCAAGAGCCACAGCACCCGTCGCCGCGCCACGGTCAGCAAATTCGTCTGGAAATAGTCATCCCCATCGCCGGACTGGACGCCACCCAGCGTATAGATATCCTCCGTGGCTTCTTCTTCAATGATGTCGAGCACATCATCGACGGTAACAATGCCCACCAAACGCTTTTCGCGGTCCACCACCGGCACCGCCAGGAAGTCATATCGCTGGATAATCCGAGCCACTTCTTCCTGGTCCGTATCCGTTTGCACCTCCACGACCTCGCGGGTCATGATGTCACCAATGGTTTGCTCCGGCTGGGCAATCACAATGTCTCTCAGCGAGAGGATGCCCCGCAGTCGCCTCGCCGCGTCCGTACTGTAGAGGTAATAGATCGTCTCCTTGATCTCCGCCAACCCCCGGATATAGTCCACCGCATCCGCCACCGTCATGGTTTCCTTTAGGGAAACGTACTCCGGCGTCATGATGCGACCCGCCGTATCCGGCTCGTAGCCCAGAAGCATCGAGGTCATTTCCCGCTCCTGGGGGCTCATCTGAATCAGCAGACGCCGGACAACCTTGGCGGGCAGCTCATCAAACAGCTTCGCCCGATCATCCGGGGACATTTGCTCAACAATCTCATAGACCTCTTGGCTCTTGAACTCCTCGATCAGGGCCTGCTGCACCGATGAATCGAGATGTTCGTAAACTTCAATGGCTTCATCCTTGGCCAGGAGCCGAAAGGCGATCGCCTGCATGGCCTGGGGCAGATCTTCGATCGCATCGGCAATGTCTGCCGGTTGCACCGGCATCAGAAGAGCCTTGGCCCCCTGTAAATTGTCCTGTTCTAATAGCACCTGAAGCTGTGCCCGCACCAGATCGCGGATCTCCATTCCAGACAGATTCTTGCGGGATACAACCGGCGAAGATTCAGACAAAAGTAGCCTCTTGGGGGTGCGCTCGCCCCATCATAATTCTTTATCTTTCTCTGCTACAACCGACCGAAGCTGGGGCACTTTCCCCTGCAATACTGGGATCCCGATCAATTTTGCAACAGACCCATGTTTTTCTTAGTCCATTGATCCACTGGGGGAAGTATTTCCTACGCCTCTGTAAATATTAAATAATTTGGATCCATTTTAGGATTTCGTTCTTTAAGGTGATAGAGAACAAAAATTCTCAGGTACATCTTTTTAGACGTACTAGGAGGTCAGCTTATGACTATCCATGAGCTACTCGAGGCCTACGATCGCGGAGAACGTTCCTTTACAGGCTCTAATCTCCAGGGAATCGACCTTAGCGGTAAAACGCTGGTGGGTATCCATTGTTTGGGCTCCAATTTAATGGGAGCCAATCTGAGCCGCTGCTTTTTACTGAGAGCAAGCCTACAGGACTCATTCCTGAACTGGGCAAACCTCAGCTACTCCAAGCTCAGCGAAGCTAACTTAGCAGAGGCTGATTTAACCAAAGCCAACTTAACCGGTGCCTTTGCCATCAAGGCCGACTTAAACCACGCGAAGCTCAGCGGAGCGAAGCTTGTCGATGCCAATTTGCGTAACAGCAATTTGCGTCGGGCCAATCTCTGCGGTGCCAATTTACGGGGTGCCAATTTACGGGGTGCTGACCTACGCGGAGCCAACTTGAGTTGGGCCTGTCTCGAAGGCAGTCGTCTCAGCGGAGCCAAACTCGAAGGTGCTTTCCTCCACCAAGTGAATCTAAAGGGTGCCTATCTCAACGGTCTCGACCTGTCGGGGATTGACCTCAGCGGTGTAGAGATGGGGGAATCTCGGCTCAGTGGGATTCAATTACAGGGAGCAAACCTGAAGGCATCGAGTCTATCAGCAATTAAAGGACGTCATAGTAAGTTTACGGGAGCAGACTTACAAGGCGCGGATCTGACCTACGCCCTCCTCAAAGATGCGGATTTGAAGTGGAGCAACCTACGTCAGGCCGATTTTAGCCATGCTGATCTGCGCGGTGCGAACCTGCTGGGCGCCAAGATCGAAGGAGCAATTTTCACGGAGGCTTTAGTGTCTCAAAGCCTTGACCGCTATCTCAACCTCCTATCCGAGGATGAGCCTCACTGGGAACGGAAGCTAAACCATCAGCAGATGCAAGCCCTTCCCTCCGCCTAGGTCACCCCAGACCTATCATCTAGATCTAAAGCAATACGGTCAGGTCCATGCAAGTTACCCGTTCCCGTGACATTGCCCCCTTCGCCTGGAAGATTTCCCATCTTCCAGGCGCTTGACTTTCCAGAGTGCTGGAAACATCCACGAAGACGGTTGGAGCAAAACTCCGGTGGATCAAAACCCCGATGGATCAACGCTCCGGTGGATAAAAGCTCAGGGTTCCCTGCATCGCATGCCAGCCAACGTGAATTAAGAAGTTAATTAAAACGAAGATCCGATCTCAGCTTCCAGGGCTCAATCCTATGGTGGAAGAAGATCTGCTGGGTTTACTATGACTTCGCCTACGATGACCTCTCTCGCCTCTCTCGAATTCCTCCCCTATCTAGAGGCAGGGCAAATACCAGAAAGCCCTTACCAAGGAAAGATGGGAGCCTACGCTATCTTTGATCGCGATCGCACCCTGCAATACGTGGGCTTTTCCCGCGATATCTATCTCAGCCTCAAGCAACACCTCACTCGCAAGCCCGATCTCTGTCATTGGGTGAAACTCCAAACCGTCGATCGCCCGAGTCGCACCGTGCTAGAAGCCATGCGTCAGGCCTGGATTACAGAGCATGGGTCGGTACCGCTGGGCAACGGTGAGGAGGAAACACTGTGGTCTCAAGCCATCGATGCCAAGACACAAATCACCGCCGAAGAGGAAGCGGCCTACGAAGCTGCCGATGATGCAGGCAGAATTAAAGTGCTCAAGCAACTCGCTCGCCGCGTCGAAGCTGAAGTGAAAGCAGATCTGGAACAACGGGGGGTCACCATGGCCCTCCGCTTTGATCCCAAACTGAAAGAGCAGGGACTACTCACGCTCAAGTAAGTCGTTCTGTGATCACGTTGTTTGCCTCAGCCCTTGCTCTATGCCCGATCTAGGAATTGCCAGTGCTCTGTTGGCCCTGGGCCTCATTCTCATTCCTCTGGTTCTGTTGCTCAAGGAGGAACTCAAGCTCAGCGGCAAACTGTTGCTGTCCATGGCGCGAGCAATTTTGCAGCTCATTGTCCTAGCCTATTTGCTATCGATTGCCTTTAGTGCGGCAGTTCCCTGGATCACAGCCCTGGTACTGGGTCTTCTACTGGCCATCAGCTGTCGGCTACTGGCCAATCGCTTGCCCGTCGATCTCCCTGGCCTAGGACCCTGGATCCTAGGCGCACTCCTCATTAGCACCGGCCTTGTGTTGAGCTATGTCGTGGTGATTGTCATTCATCCCCAGCCCTGGTTTGCACCGCAGTTTTGGATTCCGCTGGGGAGTGCACTCTTGGCGAATAACATCAGCATGGGGGGAACCGCAGCCGAGCAATTGCTGCGCAATCTCCAGCGCAACCGTCAGGAAATCGAGACTCACCTCAGCGTGGGAGCCACGCCGAAACAAGCGATCAAAGCCTATCGGCAGAGCGCTATTCGGGGAGCCTTATTGCCCACCCTGCAAACCGTCGCGATCGCAGGTCTAGGCAATCTCCCGCTCTTTCTCAGTGGTCAGCTCATCGCAGGGGGCGATCCCCTCGTTGCCGTGATCTATGAACTCGTCTTGATACTGATGCTGCTCAGCTCCGGTGCGATCGCAGTTGCCGTTTTATGCGCAGGCATCGAGCGACTTAGCTTTACAAGCCTAGGGCAACTCAAAGAACCCTAAACTCTGACGGATCGCGATCGCAGCTATCAGATTTCCGCATGAAGTATTTTTTTATACCTTTGATTAGAGAAAAAGGCAGTATTCTTTTCTATGAAAGTCCATTATTTTCCCTAGTGATGATGGACTGGAGTTGAGAAAACAACTTCAGCACAGCATTTTGACCAACTCAGTTGCATCCAGTCCACCTCTTGCTACTGGAACCTCCCATGAAAAAAATGATTGCCAAGTTCGAAAAGCGTATTCTCGTCATAGCTATGAAACTCTGCGTTAATCGGCTGGACAAAATTGGACCCGCAGCGTTTGAAGATTGGTACCAAACCAATTAATCACGTGGGTCATGCAGCGCGTTGACTCAGACGCGCCCGCAGCAAAACGCCCTTTAGTCTTTTCTAAAGGGCATTTTGCTCAGGTCTTATTCCGCTCAGATCTTATTGACTCAGGTTTGAAATGGGACTACGACGGGATAATGGAGCGATCGCCTCACCCCAACAAGCCATTTCCTTAACAAGAAGCGTCTGATGGCCAAACCATTCGTTAGGGCTGCTTCTCGCTGCTTGCTACGGTCTGTTGCTCCCCATTGCCATGAACGCGAGAAGAAGCGGTGCCCAGATCCTGCTCAATTTCTCTGACAGTTTCTTCAAAAATAGCAGCCGCAATCTTGGGTGCTTCCCACGAGCCATATTCCTGAATCAGTCGCTGGGCGATCATCGTCGATACTTCACTCGCTTCACTCGAGGCATAGCTAACATCTGACATAGGACATAACCTGAATAAGAGTCACACAATAAAAATTAAGCGTATGCGGCTAAATTTCTAGAAGGATTATCACGTAAGTCTCGTACAATCCCCGAGGGTTTATTTGAAATTTATACAGTCGAAGTTTTTTATTTACCCGCCATAAAGCAAACAGCCTCTCTAGAAAAATCATAGAGAGGCTGTTATCAGCAATATTCAAGGGCAACTGGCTCCAGGTCAGAGCGTCCTGGGTTACTCGCAGTCAGGATCTAATTTGTACCGGCATCACCAGGTAGGTCATTTTCATGGCACCCAAAGGCGTCAAGACCACCGGGCTCGTCGCAGAATTCAGCTGAATCTGAATTTCAGAAGAGTTGAGTGCTTTTAAGCCATCCATTAAATACCGCACATTGAAGGCAATATCCAAGGCTCCACCACTGACTTGGGCAGGCATGGATTCATGGCCACTGCCAACATCCTGAGCATCCGCTGACAAGGTCACTTGATCACCCTCTTCACCCAGGGAGAGTTTCACCACACTACTCTTTTGATCCGCTAGGACCGCAATACGCTCCAGCGCCCCTAGGAATAGACGTCGATCCACCGTCACCTGACGTTCAAACGACGCTGGGATGAGCTGACCATAGTTAGGGTAAGGGCCATCTAAGGTGCGGCTCGTCAGGTACTGATCACCCCACTGAAAAACCGTTTGACCCTGCTCAAAATAGAGTGCAATGGGCTCACTGGAAGTACGAGCAGCCATCATCCGTTCCAGATCCCGTAGGGCACGGGCTGGAACCGTGACTTCAAAGGATTCTTTAGTTGCAGATGCATTGTCTCCATCGGTGCTCGATGTCTCCACCACAGACAGACGGTGACCATCCGTAGCAGCAAATTCCAGTGTCTCCGGTTCAACCTTCAAATGAACCCCCGTGAGGACCTGCTTCGTTTCGTCACCACTGGTGGAAAATAAGGTTCCTCGTAAACCATCAATCAGTGCCTCGATCGGCAATTGAACGGCTTCACCATTTTGCACCAGCGGCAAATCAGGAAACTCATCCGGCGCCAACCCTCTCACCTGGTAACGGCCAGCATTCGCCGTCAACGTCACCATCGCCCCAGGCTCCGTCTCGCTCAGGGTGACTTGGCTATCACCTGGCAAGCGGGACACAATATCGTTGAGCAGCTTGGCAGGTAACGTAATCGCACCACTGGACTGCACCTCCGCCGAAAATGTCGTTTGAATGCCCAGGGTCAGATCAAAAGCAGCCAGGCTGACTCGTTGGGTCGCCGCATCAGCCGTCATCAAAACATTCGCGAGAATCGGCTGGTTGGGGCGGGAGGGAACCGCTCGGCTAACCAAAGATAGGTGGGTGTTGAGGTCGCTCTGGTTGCAAGTCAGCTTCATGATCTGGAGAGGGGGAGGCGAGACAGGACAATGAACAGGCGAAACAATAGCCTGAATATTATTCTCCACGAGAATGTGTAGTTCTGGTGGAAACAGGAGAGTCTCGTTGATGCACTGTAGCAAAGGCTTACGAACGGCCATTGATATTCACCCGGAAACTTACCCCATACTCTCAGGCGATGAAGTGAGGCCAAGGTAAATCCAAATTTAGGTGATGACTCGTCCAGCCAATGGAAAACAGCAACTGCTGGACTTGAAACGAATTGAATGTTATTCAGCTTTTCTCAAGACGACTGCAATGGACTGAAACATCTCTTTGGTTCATTCAAATTTAAGTTCTTTAAACAAACCTTATACAGCCCTATACAGGGTTTTAACGATCACCATTAAACATCTCAATTGAGATCCAAGCTGATGAGACTAAAGCTAAGTTCAACCCTCGAATAGGCAAACTTGGTTCCTAACGCTTCCAGCATCCTAGCACTGGATTGACCTCGGTTCAAACGCGCTCGGCAATCGTTTAAAAACGGAGAAAGGCTGTTTAAAAAGATCTTTTTAAACAGTAGTAGTAGAGCCTGGGGAAACTGTGGAAAGATCGTCAATCCCTTTAAACAAAAGGACTTCACAGGATCTGCGATCTGTGGAAAACCTGTGGAAGGGATCAAAACTTGTTAACAGGGTATTTATACTTAGGCATGATATCCACAGAAGAATTCTGTTTTTCCACATTTGATTCCCCGGCTTTTCCACAGACTTTTAGGGTTTTTCCACAGGCTTATCGGAGGGATTAGAGTAATCGGTGCAAGAATTCTTAATCCGTAGTTTCTCCCAGTCTTGCGCTTCAGGGGGTTCCGCGTCCCGTGATTCCGCTTAGGGTCAGTTGAGATTGGTGCGAAGGCTCATTTTCTCCCTACGCTATCGATGGGAGCCCTGATGGGCTATAGGTTTTCGTTGCTTGCTATCCTAGGCATGTCTCTGCACCGACGAAAGAAGCCGTTATGCTGGTTACGTAGAAAGACGCATATTTAAAGAGTCTGTTAGAGTTTTGCGGTTGTGCGGGATATCTATTAACGCTTTGGTATGTATCGTCACAGACGAGGACAATTTACCTTGGGCTGTGGAAAACTTTTTGAGTTGCATCGAGCCAAAACCCTGTGAGCACATTCATTTTCGATTTCGACGGTACGTTGGCAAATAATGTGGATGCCCTGTTGGAAATTGCCAATGGGCTTGCAGATGAGTTTGGCTTTGAAGCCATGGACGATGATGAGTTTCAGCGCTTACGGGGGATGAACTCCCGCGAGATTCTTCAGGAAGGACGAATTTCCATTTGGAAATTGCCTCGGTTAGTCCGTCGGATTAAGCGCGAACAACGTGCTGTCATTGCTCAAATTACGATGATGCCGGGGATGCGGGAGGTTTTGCTGGAGATGAAGCAGCGGGGCGATCGCCTCGGCATTGCCACCTCCAACTCAAGCGAGAACATTCAGCAATTTCTCCACAACAATGACCTCAATGATTTCTTTGAATTTCAGGTCACGAGCATCACGTTATTTGGCAAAGCCCGTGCCCTCCGCAAGATTCTTCGGCAGTATCATCTACAACCCGCTGACACAGTCTATGTCGGAGATGAAGTGCGAGATATTACTGCGGCCCAAGAGGTGGGCGTGCATTCCCTGGGTGTGAGCTGGGGATTTAATACCATTGCGGCGCTCGAAGCGGCGGAGGCAGAGTTTGTGGTGGAAGTGCCCCGCGATATGTTGCGCCTTTCCCTCAGCTCTGAGGTCAAGAAAATTGAGCCGCAACGACCGTCGGGGCGGGAACGTCGCCCGGTCAACGATGCTCATTTCTCGTTGCAGGCTGTGCCATTGCCGTCATTTGAAGCAAAATCAATCCTTGAGTCGTTTTAAAACGCGCATGCGTTTGCTACACGTCTAGGAGGACAATTTTTAGGATATCGGACCTCCTAGATAAATGACTATTCATAACACTCGTCTTGGCGATCGCATTCAGCCTCAGTACAATCTGGCTGAGATCCAGCAGCTGCGGCAGTTTTTGCAAGAACAGGGAACGCTGCGCTTTTCTCCGCTCGAGAATGGTCTGTTCCCTGCTGCTGCGGTCAATGACGAGACTGAATATACGGGCTATGCCAGTGTTTGGGTGCGTGACAATATCCATGTGGCTCATGCCCATTGGGTGGTGGGGGAGAAGGCGATCGCAGCCCAAACCTTAAAGACCCTGATGGCGTATTTCAAAGCCTTTCGCCATCGCTTTCAAAGCATTATTCAAACGCCCGTCCTGGCCACTGATCCGATGAATCGTCCCCACATTCGATTCGACGGTTATTCTCTCTCCGAAATTGATCAAAAGTGGGCCCATGCCCAAAACGATGCCCTAGGCTACTTCCTTTGGCTCTATTGTCATCTGGCCCAAACGCATTGGCTAGAGCCTGAAACTGAAGATCTGGCCATGCTCTCGCTTTTTCCCAGTTACTTTCAAGCGATTCGGTATTGGGAAGATGAAGACAGCGGCCATTGGGAAGAAGCGCGGAAGGTGGAAGCCTCCAGCATTGGAGCGGTCGTGGCAGGATTACGAGAGCTGCATCAGTTGATGCACTATGGCCCCTACAGCGAGAAATTCCATGGACTGCCCGTGGAGATCTCGGCCCTGAAGAATCTCATTCGCAAAGGAGAGCAGGCCCTGACGACGATTCTGCCTGCGGAATGCCTGCAACCGGCGAACCGGAGCCGTCGCTATGACGGTGCACTGCTGTTTTTGATCTATCCCCTAGGGGTGATTGAGGCCGACATGGGCGAGCAAATTCTGCGGGATGTCATCAACAATTTGCAGGGGGACTATGGGATTAAACGCTATTTAGGCGATTCTTTTTGGGCCGCTGATTATCGCAGGAAGGCAACCCAGGCGACCCGCACCGCTGATGTTAGCGATGATTCAGGCTGGCGAGACGCTTTGCTTAAACCTGGAGAAGAGGCCCAGTGGTGTATTTTTGACCCCATTGTTTCGACGATCTATGGTCTGAAATATCAGAAGACCAGTGAACCTCGGGCCCTGGCTCAGCAAACCCACTACCTCAATCGGTCGCTCGGACAGCTGACGGCGGAGGATTTTTCTCTGGGAGCGTTGCTTTGCCCGGAGTTGTATTGTCTTGAGGACGGGGAGTATGGCCCGAATGATGCCACACCGTTGCTGTGGACCCAGGCTAATTTAGCGATCGCTCTGCATATGATGGAGCGAAGTTTAGCGCTCTAGTGCTGATCGTTGCTAGCTCCTAAAGATCTTGGCAACAGCGTGCGTCTAAGGAGTGGGGAGACACACCCATCACTATGCTCAAGATCCCTCGCCCTACAAACGTCCTGCCTGCGATAGATGACCCTGCCAGCCTGTATTGAGTAAATTCTCAATTCGTGATGATTTGTGGGAGAGCGAGATTGCCTCTCCTACAAATCATCACAATTGCTGTGAGGCAAGAATTCCCTTGGCCTAGGCCGTTATCGCAGGATAGTTATACGATGCAAGAGTCTACCAATCCCTTTTTGGCTGATGATCCACTGTGGTTTAAAGACGCCATCATTTATGAGGTTCCTGTCCGGGCCTTTGCTGATAGTGATAAGGATGGGATTGGTGATTTTCGCGGTTTGACGGAACGGCTGGACTACATTCAAGACTTGGGTGTGACGGCAGTGTGGGTGCTGCCCTTCTTTCCCTCACCGTTACGAGACGATGGTTACGATATTGCTGACTATTACACCGTCAATTCGATCTATGGCAATCTTGACGATTTCAAAGCCTTCTTAGCGGCGGCTCATGATCGCAATATTCGCGTCATTATCGAGCTGATTGTCAACCATACCTCCGATCAACATCCTTGGTTTCAGCGGGCACGACGGGCTAAGCCAGGCTCCTCAGAACGAGACTTCTATGTCTGGAGTGATACTGCCCTTAAATATCCCGACGTACGCATTATCTTCAAGGATTTTGAGACCTCGAACTGGACTTGGGATCCGGTCGCCAATGCTTACTATTGGCATCGCTTCTACTCGCACCAGCCGGATATTAACTATGACAATCCCGAGGTCCAAAAAGCGGTCTTTGACGTGATGGATTTTTGGTTGGAAATGGGCGTCGATGGCCTGCGGCTGGATGCTGTGCCCTATCTGTATGAGCGAGATGGCACCAACTGCGAAAATCTCTCTGAAACCCATGCCATTCTGAAAAAATTGCGGGCCCATATCGACGAACATTTTCCCAACCGGATGATGTTGGCCGAGGCCAATCAATGGCCAGAAGATGCCGTTGCCTACTATGACAAGGGCGACGAGTGCCATATGAACTTTCACTTTCCCCTGATGCCCAGGCTGTTTATGTCGCTGCAAATGGAGGATAGTTTCCCGGTCATTGATATTCTGCAGCAAACGCCGCCGATTCCAGATAACTGCCAATGGGCATTATTTCTGCGCAATCACGATGAGCTAACGCTGGAAATGGTGAGCGATGAAGATCGCGACTATATGTATCGGGTGTATGCACAAGATCCCCAGGCACGGATTAACCTCGGCATTCGTCGGCGACTGGCGCCGCTGTTAGGGAATGATCGCCGCCGCATCGAATTGCTCAATGCCCTCCTAATGTCGTTGCCGGGGACGCCGGTGCTTTACTACGGCGATGAGATTGGCATGGGGGATAACTTTTACCTCGGCGATCGCCACGGGGTGCGCACCCCCATGCAGTGGAGTGCCGATCGCAATGCGGGCTTCAGTGGTGCCAATCCCCAGAAGCTTTATGCACCGGTCATTGTGGACCCCGAGTATAACTATGAGACCGTTAACGTCGAAGCGCAACGCTCCAACGCGAACTCCCTCTGGTGGTGGATGAAGCGACTGATTGCGACCCGCAGCCGCTTTAAAGCCTTTGGGCGCGGTACCTTTGAATTTCTCTATCCTGAAAATCGCAAGGTCCTAGCCTTCACGCGGACGTTCCAAGGGGAACATATTTTGGTGGTGACGAATCTGTCCCGCTTTGTCCAAACGGTGGAGCTGAATCTGAGTGCCTTTTCCGGCATGGTTCCCTTAGAGATCTTTGGTCAGGTCCAATTTCCCGAGATCTCAGAAGCCGATTATTTCCTCAGTCTGAGTCCCTACGGATTCTATTGGTTCACGCTGGAGATTGTTGAAAGCGAAACCGATCTAGAGCAGCCCTGGGTGGCTCCAACGCTACGGGTCTCCGGTAGTTGGGAGAATCTGTTTGTCAAGGCAGAGGCGAAGAAGCGATTGGAGAAAGTCCTGCCAGACTATTTGCAAACCTGCCGCTGGTTCGCCGGTCAATCCCGAGGTGTTCAGTCAATGGCGGTGGTTGAAAGCATTCCCCTGACCTCAGCCGTTTCCTCAGGGGATGGAGAGGACACGGGGGCCCATTCCCTCGTCATGATTGCCGTGGATTATGCGGAAGGATTACCGGAAACCTACGTGCTGGCTGTGTCCTATGTAGAAGCGGCGAAGGCAGCGTCTAGGACTGCTGAGGCGTCGCTGCCTCCTCAAACCATTGTTTGCTTGGAGGGTAAAGGGGTGCAGGGATATTTGGTGGAGGCCTTTAGTCAGGCGAATTTCCTACAGATTCCTCTCCAGGCGATGGCGGGGCAAAGCCGCTTCAAAGGCAAAGCCGGTGAGCTGGTGGCCACCCAAACCGCTGCTTTCAATGAATTGTGTGGTGAAGCTTGTCGCTTGCCTGGGACTGTGCAAATGCCCGCCCATGTTCTCAGCGGAGACCATAGCAATAGTGCGGTGATCTATGGCGATCGCCTCATTCTCAAACTGTTCCGGCGGGTGGAAGAAGGCCCCAACCCGGACTTGGAGGTGAGCACGTTCTTGACGCGCATGGCCGAAAAACAGGCCGCCCAGAATAATGCACCGACCCATGCGGATGACCATTTCTCTCCCATTGCCGGGGCGTTGGACTATCGCTGTCGCGGCAAAGAGACCATGGTGCTAGGCCAACTCCAGCGCTTTACCCCCGATGCCGGTGATGCCTGGAGCCTGAGCCTAGATAATCTGAGGGATGGCTTTGATCGCGTCTTGGCCATGGATGTAGAGCTGAGCGATATTGTGATTGCTCCCACGGTGCTGGCTGCTGCCCAGGGGGAAATACCCGCCCTAGCGAATGAGATTATGGGGCCTTTCCTCAGCACCATTGGCTTGCTGGGCCAGCGCACCGCTGAGTTGCATCGTGCCCTCACCCTTGAGCCAGACGATCCGGCTTTTGCGCCGGAGTCCTTTAGCTCGTTTGATCAACGCTCGGTCTATCAGTCCATGCGGAATAGTACGGGTCAGGGCCTCTTATTGTTGAAGAAGCAACTTAGCCAGTTACCCGTCGAGCTTCAACCGGCGGCGCAAACCCTGCTCAATCATCGAGACGTGCTGATGGGTCGTTTCAAGGCCCTGTTAGAGCTGAAGATGACCTCCCTACGGATTCGCTGCCACGGCGACTATCACCTGCGTCAGGTCCTGTACACCGGCAAGGACTTTATCATTATTGATTTTGAAGGTGATCCCCTCCGCCCCCTGAGCGAACGGCGCATGAAGCGATCGCCCCTGCGGGATGTGGCGGGCATGCTCCAGTCCATTGACCAAGCCGGTCAAGAAGCCCTGCAAAAAGAAGTTCAGACAGGGCTGATTCGCTCAGAAAGCTTACCGATCATGGAGCAGTGGACGAAGTTTTTCCAGACCTGGGTGGGTGGGGCTTTCCTCAAGCAGTATCTGGCCACAGCAATGGAATTAGATACGACGGATATGGCCGCTAGCCAGCCGTTTCTACCCAAGGAGCAGAAAGAGTTGCAGGTTTTGTTGGATGCGTACTTACTCGAGAAGGCAATTCTTGAATTGAGTGATGTCCTCAGCGATCGACCCGAGCAATCAGGTACGGCGATGCGGCGCATTATGGCGTTGTTAGAGACGGCAAAGGTCGCGGCGTATTGGTCTCCCTAGGGCTGAGCAGTCGTAAAGGCCTAAGCGGTTACGGATAGATGCATGAGTCCTAGGATAATATAGAGGCCCCTCTCCGCTCCATGGTCTGGTACAGCCCAACCCTGGATGAGGCACTTGTCGCTGGGGAGGGGGATGCCAGTCCCTCCAATTCTATGCGTCATGCTTGGGAGCTGTTGTGAGAAAACCGCGGCTACTTCTCCTCCTAACTCTGCCCTTTTTGCTGCAAATCTTGGGTGTGACGGCGCTTGTCGGCTGGTTATCCTTCCGGAATGGTCAGCAGGCGGTGAATCGCTTGGCGGAGCAGCTGATGGTGAGCGTCTCCGATCGGATTGTGGATAATCTGACGGCTTATCTGCAAAAGCCGGTGCAGATCAATCAAAACAATCAACTGCTCGTGCAACAGCAGTTGCTAACCCTAGATCGCTTGGAATCGTGGGAGCAGTTTCTCTGGAAGCAGGTTCAGCTAGAGCCCAGTATCAATTTCATCAAGGTAACGAATACCGACGGGGTGCAGTGGACGGGAGAAAAGTTGGAGAGTGGCGATCGCCTCATCAACATTATTTCCCCAGAGACGGGCTTCCATTTCCATTCCTATGCGACCGATATCAATGGACAGCGGACTGAGCTGCTGACCGATCTTGAGGTGGAAGATACGCGCCAAGGACCCTGGTATCAAGAACCGATGCAAGCCAAACGGCGCGTCTGGGCTTCGGTCTTCACATCCTTTCTCGAAGACACATTGCTCCTGACCATTTCGGAGCCGGTGTATAGTCCAGGGGATGATCAGCCCGATGGCGTGATCAATACTGCTGTTCGTCTGAATAGCATGGGCACGTTTCTCAAGGAGCTTGAGATTGGCACCACGGGGCAAGCCTTTATTGTGGAACAACGCCCCGACAATCGAGGCATGCTCCTGGCGACCTCCACAGGAGAAATCCCATTTCGTGTCAACAATGGAGAGCGTGTTCTGTTTCCGATGCAGGAGAGTGCTGATCGGGTCACCCAAGCGGTGTCTCAGCAACTGTTGGATCGGTTCTCGGACCTGGGTCAGATCCAGCAGCCCCATCAGTTTGAGGCAGACCTCACGGTCGAGGCTGAGCTGATTCAGTCGCAGCGCGTCCCCCACTTCATTCGCGTGCAGCCGCTCCAAGATCCCTATGGTTTGCGATGGTTGATCGTGACCGTGGTGCCAGAAGCAGATTTTATGGCACAGATTCATATCAACAATCGACGGACGGCGATGCTGTCCGTGGGGGCATTAGGGCTAGCAGCGCTTTTGGGCTTGGCCACGGCACGGTGGCTGGAAAAGCCGTTAAGTCGCTTGAGTCAAGCCTCCCATCGCTTTGCCCAAGGCAATTGGGAACAGCGTGTTGATGTTGGGCGATCGAGCACGGTGGAAGTTGAGCAAGTGGCCAGGGCATTCAATTCGATGGCTCAGCAACTCCAGGATAGCTTTGAGACCCTGGAGCAGCGGGTTGCCGATCGCACCCAAGCACTGCAGCTGGAGCAGCAAAAAACCGAAGACTTGCTGCTCAATATTTTGCCGGCTCCCATTGCAGAACGGCTGAAGCATAGCTCGGAATCCATCGCGGAATACTTTGAGGAAGTGACAATTCTGTTTGCCGATGTCGTGGGCTTCACGGTCATGGCTCAGACCCTGTCGCCGCTGGAATTAGTCAATCTGCTCAACCGAATTTTTTCGCGCTTTGATGATCTCGCTGAACAATTTGGACTGGAAAAAATTAAGACCATCGGTGATGCCTATATGGTGGCGGCGGGGCTTCCGCTGCGGCGTCAAGATCATGCCCAGGTGATGGCTGAGATGGCACTGGCGATGCAGGCGGCGATCGCCGAGTTTCAGTCAGAAACCCATCATTCTTTTCAGATCCGCATTGGGATTAACAGCGGTGTGGTGGTGGCAGGTGTGATTGGGAGCAAAAAATTTATCTATGATCTGTGGGGAGATGCCGTGAATGTGGCTTCTCGCATGGAGTCCCATGGTGAAGCAGGCCGGATTCAAGTGACCGAATCGACCTATGAGCAGATCAAAGCGGGGTATCAGTTGGCTTGTCGAGGCACCGTTGAGATTAAAGGGAAAGGCCGCATGAAGACCTATTGGTTGTTGGGCAAGAAGCCCCTGCCCCAGGGGTTGCTCTCCTCCTGTCCTTGAGCAATCAGCGGTAGGATAAAGATGGTGTGGCACGGCTGATTCAGTCCAATTGCAACCCCTCAACACGTGATTGCTGAAGCAACGACCCCGGAGTAGCGTATGTATTTATCGGTTTGGCCAGGAAAACCCTATCCCCTCGGTGCCTGCTGGGACGGAAAGGGCACCAATTTTGCCATCTTTTCTGAGCATGCAACGGGCGTTGAAGTCTGCTTGTTTGATAAGCGGGGCCGGGAAACGCGCCTAGAGCTCAAGGAAGTAACGAATTTTGTCTGGCATGGCTATGTCCCTTCAGTGGGTCCTGGGCAGCGGTATGGCTTTCGTGTCCATGGTCCCTTTGAGCCAGAAGCCGGTCATCGCTTCAACCCGAATAAGTTGTTGATCGATCCCTATGCCAAGGCCATGGATGGCGACATTGCCTTTGCCGAAGAGATCTTTGGCTATCGCTGGAGCGATCCCAAGGAAGACCTGGGCTTTTCCGATCTGGACAGTGCTCCCTATGTGCCGAAGGCCATCGTGGTGGATGAATCCTTTGATTGGGAGGGCGATCAGCGCCTGCAAATTCCTTGGCATGAAACCATCATTTACGAGACCCATGTCCGGGGGTTTACCAAGCTCAATCCGGATATCCCCCGTAAGTTAAGGGGCACCTATGCGGGCCTAGCCCATCCCGCAGCCATTTCCCACCTCCAGGCCCTGGGGATCTCGGCGGTGGAGCTGATGCCGATTCATCATTTTCTGAGCAATCCTGGCCATCTCGCGCCCCAAAACTTGAGCAATTACTGGGGCTATGATTCCATTGCCTACCTGGCCCCCCACGCCAGCTACTGTGCCAAAGGAACCTGTGGTCAGCAGGTCGCTGAATTCAAAGAGATGGTCAAAGCCCTTCACCAGGCGGGGATTGAAGTCATCCTGGACGTGGTGTACAACCACACGGGCGAAGGCAATCATATGGGACCGACGGTCTCGCTGCGGGGGGTTGATAATGCGTCCTACTATCGCCTCATGGACGGTGATTCTCGCTACTACATGGATTACACAGGCTGCGGTAATTCGTTGAATGTGCGCAATCCTCAGGTGCTGAAGCTGATTATGGACAGTCTCCGCTATTGGGTGTTGGAGATGCATGTGGATGGCTTCCGCTTTGATCTGGCCTCAGCCTTGGCCCGAGAGCTCCATGCGGTGGACCGACTGGCTGCCTTTTTTGACATTATTCACCAGGACCCCGTGTTAGCCGATGTAAAGCTCATTGCGGAGCCCTGGGACGTGGGTGAGGGAGGCTATCAGGTGGGTGGCTTCCCGCTGTTGTGGTCCGAGTGGAACGGGAAATATCGCGACACGGTGCGGGACTTCTGGCGCGGGGAGGACAGCAGTCTGGCAGAGTTTGCCTATCGTTTTACCGGCAGCTCAGATCTATATGCAACTAATGGTCGTAATCCCCACGCCAGCATCAACTTTGTCACGGCTCACGATGGTTTCACCCTGCGCGATTTGGTGACCTATAACGAGAAGAATAACGATGCTAATGGGGAAGATAATCGAGATGGTGAGGACCATAACCGCTCCTGGAACTGCGGTGTAGAAGGGGAAACGAAGGATCGCAAGGTGCTGAAACTGCGATCGCGACAAATCCGTAATTTCCTAGCCACCATGTTCCTCTCCCAGGGGGTTCCCATGATGCTGAGCGGGGATGAGATGGGCCGCACCCAGGGAGGCAACAACAATCCCTATTGCCAGGACAACCAAATTTCCTGGTTGGACTGGGATCTACCGGAAGAAAACGAAGCGCTGCTAGACTTTACGCGGCAATTGATTGATTTTCGCCGTCAGCATCCCATCCTTCGTCGCCGTAAGTGGTTTATGGGTCGTGCTATCCACGGTTCGGGCGTCAATGACATTGGATGGTTTAACCCCGATGGTCAGGGGATGACTGATGAGCAGTGGAATGATGGTCTGGCCAAAGCTATTAGTATCTTTCTCAATGGAGAGGAGATTGCCACCACAGGGGAACGGGGCGAGCGCATCATTGATGAAAGTTTCTTGATCATGTTTAACGCCCATTATGAAATGCTGGAATTTCTCCTGCCCAATGAAGTCAATAACTGGGAATGGGTGGTGGTTGTGGATACGACAAAACCACGATTTGTGCGGCGCGGGCGACGCTACCAAGAGGAAAAGCTAATCCCGGTTGAGGGGCGATCGCTGATGGTTCTGCAGCGCTTGGGCCGGGTGGCTCCGGAGGTGGATGACGATTGATGCTTCATGAATCTTTACTCCCAGAGACTTTTCTATGGGTCGGTTCATGATTGATAATGTGGCCAGATTTCAATTTATAAAAGATGGCTAACAATTCATCCATTGCTAACGCTAAAGATTGGGATTCTCTGCCAGGATGGGCGCGTGGCTTCGCTTGTGCTTTCACCGTAATCACGTTTGGGTCTGCGATCGTCTGGTTCATGTAGAGCTCCTTGAGTCACATTCAGCCAGCTTTTTCTCAAGGCAGACACGGTTGCTGCCGAGCGTGAGGAGATAAAAATCATTCTCTCGTTCCTGAACACTAAAAAGCCTCGCCGGACCCGGCGAGGCTTTTTAGTGTTCACTCTGGGGCGGGGCGTGAGCATCTCGCTCCTGGTCCTAGAGAGCGATAGTCAAGAAGGGATTGTCAGGAAAGGATCGTCAGGAAAGGATCGTCACAGTGTTCCTAGGTAGATGCGTTCAAGTCGGTCTGCACCATTGGTGTTGCTCATAGGGACGCACCCGTAGCCTAGGGCTGGAGTAAGAGAAGGGCATTGAGGGGAGCATGACAGCCGGACCGATTTTGCCCATGGCTTCAAATGCTAGGCGAGGGAAGCTGACGCGCTCTTTTGCCACGCTCTTGATGATGCTTAGAATTCCCCCATCAGTCCGGATAGCGTGTCGGTGATCTTCCGAAAGCTACTTTTTAATTTCGACAATCTCTAATTGAAAAAGCCGTAGAAATACAGAAAATTTTCTCCAGTCTGATCGATTCGATCATACTTTCTACGGAGATTTATTGCTTCAGTTGATATTTATCCGGATTGTGGAGAATGGGCTAATTCGAGGGAATTGTAAAATCACGGTCGGATAATGCAGTGAGATTTTGCAGAGATTCCCCCATCAAGAACGTCTGTTTTTTGAGGTTTCTCTCCTGTATTCTCTTGGTTTTTTCTGTCCTACTTGAATGTATTAAGGGATTTGTTCCATGTCTAATTTTCTCAAGGCTGCTAGCCTCGCTGTTCTCTCTGCAATCACGTTGGGTAGTGTTGCACCCGCTGCTTTCGCCCTAGAAAATGGTGACCCTGCTTGCCGTAACATCGTCGGTAACTATGTGGGTAACTACGGCGTTAAGAGCAGCTCTTCCTATAACCAAATGCCTTTCTACAAGGAGCCCGGTGATATTGCCATGGGCAAAACGGCTCCTGCGGGCGCACCTTTCGGCTCTACCGTTGAGCTCGCTTCCCCTTACCAAGAGACCTATGTGAATCGCGAAGATGGTAGCGGTGTTGTCATGGTTGCTGTCAAAGCCTACGGCCAAAAGCTGTGGATGCCCCTGGCTGATGGTGCTTCCGTCGGCGGTGGTGACTATGTTGTGACTGGTGATTCTAACCTCAGCTACTGCTCCGTTCAAGGCATGTGGTAACTCCCTAAAAGGATGTTACTCAATCCGGGCGAAATTTAGACCCGTGGAAAATCCGGGTCTATTCAGAATCTAAGCGATAAAAAGCCGTAATCCTGGGGAAGGATTGCGGCTTTTCGTTTTGCATTCAATCATCTGGTCCTCACCCCGACCCCTCGCCGAGGGGCTTTTGAATCCCCTTACCCCAGAATTGAAGGCAAGGGGTCGGGGGATGGGGGCGGATGTCAGGTTCGTGGAAGCGGTCTATTCTCCACAGTGAACCCAATAGACCTGGAAGTTCGATGCTTTTAGTTGTTTGTACATCAATGTGGCGAGCGGATGAACGGTTGTCATCTCGTCTAGCGGGAGTTGCTAAGCGGTGCATCGATCGGTGAGTTCATAATCGGTGAGTTCAGCAATCGGTGCAAGAGCTAGAACTTTTGGGGGTGCTGGAGCTGCTGGCAGACTTGGTGAATCTGAGTTCGAAGGCTTGCAGATGCGTCAGTTGACCTGTGTCTGGCGGTAGAGCAGTCAGGGGATCGGTCCCGCCCGAGCCAATCGACTAAAATGCAAAAGGCCCATTTCTGCAAGACCTATGCGTGTTTCACTATTCAAAGTCTGTGCTTTCCTCGCGATCGCCAGCAGCCTTCTCTGGAGCAGCACCCCCTACA
>CALIJJ010000172.1 GCA_938017515.1 uncultured Pseudanabaenaceae cyanobacterium | reverse complement strand
TCAGTGATGACGCAACCCTTGGATATGCCGATGTCAGGATATGTCGGGCTAAAGGTGCGCTCAAATTGTCTCTTCTGTTCACCCTTATTGTTTTTGTTTATGGCTCATATCCTTATATTGAATTGAAATAAGTGAGGACCTGTTCAAAATCTAGTCATGAGCTTGTTCTGTGATGGCTAGATATTCTGAACTGATTTCTGCTGTGCTAATAGCAGTTTCCTCCACGCTGAAAGGCTTGATTGGGTACTGAATGACTGTTCAGTTGTTCAACCTTTTTATAATGCAACTTCTAGAGACATTCCTATGACCTTAATGCCAGTTAATTCCCCTAAGGGAAATAAGAATCCTTTCTCTCAAGAGGGCGGCGGCAATAGTGGCTTGTTGAGAACCATGCAGACGGTGCGCTGTGCTGGGTATGGCCTGCTCCTGCTGTCCCTGTTGGATTGGGCTGTGATCATTCTGCCCCCACAGTTCATGAACCCTGCTTGGGAGTTTCAGACGATTGGTGCCTTGGTTGAGCGGGTGCCCGTGCCATTGATTGGTCTTGTACTGGTCCTTTTTGGTGAGTTCCAGCAGCGGAGTCGCTGGGAAATGCCGGTGGTTAAAGGCTTGTCTTGGCTGAGCTTTGGTCTAGGCATTCTCTTTCTGATCATGGTGCCCCTAGGAATTATCGATACGGGGCGTCTCAATGAGCAGAGTAGTAACCAACTGTCCGCAGCTTATCAGCAGCAGCTTGGCCAAGTGCAGCAAATAGAAGAGCGGCTGAATCAAGTTGATGAAGGCGAAATCAACCAGTTTTTGCAGAAGCGGGGATTGGATCAAGGAGAGCTGACGCCGGATGATGTGCGTGAACAGGCGTTGGCGGAGTTGAATACAGCCAAGGGGCGCGGCCAAATCCAGCTGGATGCCGCAAAAGATCAGCGCTGGCGTGTTCTGCTCGAAAATTCTATTAAGTGGAACTTGGGAGCCGCGATCAGCAGTGCCTGTTTTCTCTACATCTGGCGAGTGAGCCGTTGGGCCCGTTCCAGTCGTCGTCGCCTGCGTTAGTACTGGGAGATATGGCGCTAGGGCAGTCCAATCGTTTGCTCCAGCTCGCTTCGCAGACGATAGAGAATGCTGGGTTTGTCCACCTGGGCGAGGATGCCACGAATTAAGGTGCTGGCTCCGGTTTCTCCCCAGGTACAGCCCTGCTCCAGATAGGTTTGGGCGGCACGACCGACGATGTAGGAGCCATAGCCTGCAATGCTGCCTTGGGCGATCGCCGCACCGCCATAGGCGGCGAGCCCCGCTGGATTGTCTAGACTTCCCAGTGCAGCCATCCCCTTGCCCATCCCTAGGACTAAGCCGCTGCCCAGTTCACTCACCAGCAGGCCACCGCTGCTCCAAAGAATTTTTTGCCAGAGCTGTCCCGCTTCATGGCTGGTCATGGGCAAGCCGTAGAGATTAGCCAGGGCACGAATGAGGGCCAGATCGGTGATGGCACCGCCGATGAGGTCAAGCACTGCAATGGGATTGGCGGCGATCGCAATCCCCTTCGCTCGGACAAATTTCCAGATGAGTGCCTCAGCTTCCGTCTGGCGGATATGTAGCGTCTTGCGGGCCATAACCTGTTCAAGGCTGCGCGTTTGTACCAAGGCATTGAGTGCCAACAGTGCGGGCCCCTCTTCGCTGAGTAGTTCCCGTAGACGATCGGTCAGTTCTGAGATCTCTGCTGGTGGTGTTTCCCAGGCTTCCGTCATGCGGCCATCGGGCCATTCCGTTTTCATCTTGAGCGGAGCCGGATCAGCCGCTACCTGAAGAATATTGCGAATCTGAAGCGAATGCGTTGAATCGGTACCGTCTTCGGCGAGGTATTGCCGCAGATTTTTGACAATTGCACGGCGATCGGGGGCGGGATAGAGATCGATCTTGTTGAACACGATCAAGAGCGGCTTTTGAAAGCGCCACAGCCGACGAATGGCTTGGAGTTCTTTGCGAGTGATATCGCCCGCCAGCACAAACAAAATTAAGTCAGCTTGTTCTGCCACACTTTGCGCCATCTCGCCCCGAGCCTGCCCCCCGATTTCGTCGAGGCCAGGGGTATCGATCAGCTCCACACAGAAGGTTCCGTCCGTCTGTGGATCCCACTGGACGGTGGTGGGAGTGCGAGTGACACCATTGATGGGGCCTGTTTCGAGCTGTTTATGGCCAATGATGGCGTTGAGCAGGGCTGACTTGCCTCGGCTGACGAGTCCGAATACGGCAATACGCACGAGACCCTGCTCTAGTTTCTCCAGCAATTCGCTGAGGGCTTGTCCCTCGTGGGCTAGGGCCTGGTTAAGGGTGGCGTGGGTGGGAGCTGTGGTGTCGGTGGTGAGTTGACGATGGCGCGCGATCGCTCTCTGGAGGCGATCGCGCGCCTGTTCAAGAATGGGGAGACGACTGGTTGAAAAACGACTGGCAGACATTTCGAAAATCCCACGGGCCTGGCAGATGGGCACTCTAAAACAAGAGACCCGTTCTAGAATATCGCCCATTCGCATGATGACAGACGATCGTTCGGCTGAACGGGCAACTCAAAAACGGGCAACTCAAAAACAGGCCATCCAAAAACGGGCCATCCAAAAACAGGCAACCCAATCTAAACCGTTGACCTCTCGATGGAAATCAGCGCTGAGCTTGGCATCAGAAGCGGCGGGCAATGCGACACAAAGTGTGGCCTAGGCTGCAAGCAATGCGACACAGGCTGCCACGACTGTGACGCAAACTGCAGGGACAATAGATGCCGTGATCCGTGAAGGTGATGACTAGCTGACCCGGTGGTTCTGAAAGCGATGGGGGGAATTCAGCATCTGCTTGAAAAATTGGTGATACAACTCACAGCTCGAGACAATGCATTTGCCCTCGTAGCGGATGAAGCCAGCACTTTCCAGATGATAGATGTCTTTCGCGTTTAGCTCCGATGCTTCCTTGCCCTCAAATATTTGTCGTAAGGTTGAGGCTAACTGAGGTGCCTCTTCTAAGAACTTGGTCCGTTCCTGTAGATGACTGCGGTAGGGTCCATCGGGCTCTAGGGCTCGGGTGATTAGCGCCTCGATCGTTGCGGATGACTCATAGAGATAGTAAAGTGCGAGCCGAATGAGATAGGGATTCCCCCCGACTAACTTGATGAGGGGAGCTAAGGCTTCTAGCCCTTCGGGTCCATCAGCCCAGCTAAAACCGTGACTGGAGGCCAGTTGTTGCACCTCCTTGGGCGTCAGGGGGGGCAGCCGCAGCGAGAAGCCCACATTAAAAGGCGATCGATCGATGCGCAGGGGAATGTAGCATTCGGTGGAATACACCAACACAATGCGAAGCTTTTTCCAGAGTTCTCGGTGCTTCGACTGCTCGTGCCAAAAACGCAGGAGCGATAAAATCTCTTGCATCACCTCCGGATGACTCATGGCTTGGTTAACTTCATTCAGGGCCAGTACGATAGGCTTGTCTGAGGCTGCGAGGATGACCTCTTCGAGATAATGGGTGCAGTTCATGGTGGCACCGAGGCTTTCATCCCAAAATGCCTGGATATCCTCTGAAATATGCTGGGATCTTTCCAGATTTAATTGACGGAAGAGATTGGCACAAAACCACTGTAAAAATAAATTGAGCTTCGACAGAATGCCATGCTCAACGGTTTGAAAGTCAATAAAAGCAACGGCATAATCCCAGTTTTGGGCCTGTTTGAGCAGACGAATTAAGAGTGAGGTTTTTCCGGTTTTTGAGGGGCCATGGAGTCGAAGTAAACAACCGGAATTCTGTAGTTCGCCATAGGCCGGTCGTTCAATGTCTCGTGCGACATAAAGGGGAGAATCCAGGGGAACCGGACCACTGGGAAAGGGGATGAAGGGATGGTGGATGAATGGATCATCTTTGGCCTGTTCCTCTTTGACCTGTTCCTCTTTGGCCTGTTCCTCCTTAGAAGAGAGGCGGGTTAAGGTCCTGTGACCGTTGATTGTTTGTGTAGACAGAGGAAGAGATTGTAGAGATCGAGTTTCTACGTTTTCCAGATAGTTGCGCAGAACCCAGCGCAGATTCTTCTTGGTAATCGTTGTGGCAACGACGGGGGAGAGGTCACTCCAGAGTTTTGCGCCGACAAATTTGAGGTATCCCGCGCTGTAGCTCGACTCTCGGGCCATGGACAGGTAGGACTTTCCTTGCCAGGTTTGCCTGAAGACCCAACGTTCAACGCTACTGAGTTCTCGCTTGAGGGCTTGCTTCTCAAGTAATTGGATGACGGCTTCTGGTTCCATGAGTTGGCGAAGAACACAAAAAAAACGGGATGACGTTTGTTCCTATTCCTTTCTGTCCAAGACTAAGAAGCCAATCAAAATACATTCTTTTGATTGAAAAATCAGTGCTAGAGCATCTTTGGGTAGGCAACTCACCCTTTCCAGGATACTGAAAATTTAAGACTTTCTACGCCAAATGGCAGATGTTTTTTCGACGCATCTTTGAGCGTTTATGTACGATAAACGTTGCAATTTGCAAGATATAACTTTTCTAACCTTTTAGGCCGTCTGTGCTGTTTGAGTGTTTGATTCAGCTTGTCGAGATGGTGAGATATTGATGGGTGAAGCGGTGTGATTAAGGCGTGGATAAAACGATGGGAGAGCGTTCTTCTGGGCTGGCTCTTCTGGTTGATGGCGTGGGCTGGTTGATTGTGTGGCTTTGCTGATAATGCTGTTTCTAGGGCTTTGGGGTGCGATCGCTGCCATCGCGAAATAAGCCAAACAGTGGACCCAATAAGGCGCCAAAGACAAAGCCACCAGCATGGGCCCAGTAGGCAATGCCGCCGCTCTCCATGCCAATATTCATGGGTGTCCCCAGGCTCAAGAAACCGTAGACTGACTGCTGGAGAAACCAGATGCCGAGGTAAATGAAGGCTGGAATGCGTAAGGGGAAAAAGAAAATGCCCAGGGGAACCAGCGTCAGAATGTTAATCGTGGGATAGCGAAAAATATAGGCTCCCATGACCCCGGCGATCGCGCCACTAGCTCCCAGAGACGGCACCGTGGAAAGGGGAGCAAAGAACCACTGGGTGAGGGAGGCCAGAATACCGCAGAGTAAATAGAAGCTGAGGTACCGGAGGCGCCCCATCTGTTCTTCGAGATTATTGCCAAAAATCCACAGGTAGAGCATGTTGCCACCCAGGTGCAGAATGCCGCCATGGAGAAACTGGGAGGTGATCAGCGTTTGCCATTCATTGAAGCTCACAGCGGAAGGACCCAGCACAAAGCTAGCGCTCAATTCTTCAGGAACAACCGCCCATTGATGTAAAAAGGGATCGAGTTGACCATTGCCCAGGCTGGCTTCAATTAAAAAACAAACAATATTCAGGGCAATCAAGCCATAGGTCACGTAGGGTGTGATGCGAATGGGATTGTCATCCTTTAGGGGAACCATGGCAACCTCTGAGTTTGCTGTAGCTTAATTGTGGCAGATCAATCCGTTTTGCCGGGATTGCCGTGATGAGCAACCGTATGGAATGGAACAGGAGAATCGGTTGTAGATTTGCAACGGATTGTTTTCTGGACGCGACGGTTCGTGGATTTTAATCTCTTCTACCGTAATCCCTCAATCTCTCCGTGGTTCTATGGCCCCAGGACCCGGTTGGTGAGGATGCATCATGTCCCCTGGAATTCCGTCTGAAGTTACCTATGTTGCGCTTTACGATAACGAAGGATTGATTGCCCACGACTTTGACTTAAGCGATCCGGTGGATCAAGTTTCTAGTGTGTTGCTGGAGCTGGCACACTTTTTTGAGCGGGGTGGATTACCGAGTTGTGATCGCATCAGAGCGGTTCATGCCCACCGTCAAGATGGCAAAACGCTTGTGGTCGCAACGCGCCATCATCAGGAAGGCTTCCTTGCATATTTACGCCGTAGCTGAGGGTGAGGTCTCGCAAGGTTCTGTTCTGGAAGCAGCCATGCCTAGACCACGATCGCGTTAGAGTGTCCCCTATGTTTCCCCGTTGTTCGTAGACCGCATGGCGATCGCTTCCGAATTTTCCCCAACGTCCGAACTGCCCCAGGCTTCAGACCTGCCGCTGATTTATCACCCCGAATACGTTGCCCCTCTCCCTGACAACCATCGCTTTCCGATGGAAAAGTTTCGCCTATTGCGTGATCTGTTGCTGCGGGAGAATGTTGTCAATGCAGAACAGTTTCATGCGCCGGCGTTTCCCACGGATGGGTTGCTCCAATTAGTCCATACGCCCGATTACATCAATGACTATTGCCATGGCACCCTAGACCCCCGTGCCCAGCGTCGAATTGGTTTGCCCTGGACCCCCCAGGTGGTGAAGCGGACTTGTCGGGCTGTGTCGGGAACTGTTCTGGCGGCTCGTCTGGCCCTGGAGTATGGTCTTGCTTGTAATACGGCGGGGGGAACTCACCATGCATTTCCCGATTATGGGTCGGGGTTTTGTATCTTTAATGATTTTGCGGTGGCAGCGCGATCGCTACTGAAAGCGGGGCTGGTCCAGCGGATTTTGATTGTGGATTTGGATGTACACCAGGGAGATGGCACGGCCTGGATTTTTAAGGATGATCCTCGGGTATTTACGTTTTCGATGCATTGCGGAATCAACTTTCCTCTGCGAAAACAGCAGAGCGATCTTGACGTTCCTTTGGCCGAAGGGACGGAAGATGATGAGTATTTGCGTATTCTGGGCGAACATCTACCAGACTTGCTGAGCCAAGTAAAACCGGATCTCGTGCTCTATAACGCGGGAGTGGACCCCCATGTGGGCGATCGCCTGGGCAAACTGGCTTTGAGCGACGGTGGTCTCTTCCGGCGGGAGATGCAGGTTCTCAGCACCTGCCTGGGGATGGGCTATCCCGTTGCCTGTGTCATTGGGGGAGGCTACAGCGACGACATTCACGCCTTGGTCTATCGCCACTCGCTGTTGCATCGTGCTGCGAGCGATGTGTTTCGTCAGCAACGGCTCTAAATTTTAGCGATGGGACAGGCCGTTTGAGGTTGATTTTTGCGTGGGTTGGCCAGGGGTTGTCAAACCTGAGGGTCGATAGGACTTGACTGCGTGCTAAATTGCGTTACATTCGTTCGTCATACGGGTGCTGGGCGAAGCTGTTTGGAAAGGTATTTATGCTGACATTGAGCGCAGAACAGGCTGCTCCGTTGCGGTCAGAATTGGCTGATTATCCTGAGGTGCTGCGAGCGCTGACGGAAATCGAAGATTGTGACGGAGATGTGGAAGATGCGGCCCTGAGTTTGGCGATCGCAGCGGGGCTAGAGCCGGACAATAGCGATCGCTGGATCGTCAGCTACGCTAAGCGGTTTCGTCCCGCGATTTGTCAGTTGGCTGCTCAGTCTTCCGTCGCCGAGGTTGATCTGAGTAGTCTGATTCGCCATGTGGCGGGCAATACGACCTGTGCGCCACTGCTGGTGTTGCCGGTGGCGATCGCCGCCCAGGAGAATGGCCTCGATAGTTTTTGTGAGAGTCTTAGAAACAAACTGAATTTGTTTGATTGACTCGGCATGATTATGGCTGAGAAAGTGGGGAAATCCGCTCTTCCAAGGTGAGTGAGTTGGTTTCCCTCGTCTGAGCTTTCTTCTAAACTAGGGGCAGAAGACGTCGCTATTGAGCGCATACCCCACCAAACCAATTGCCATGACAGCAGTACAAACTTCGGCTCGGGATCTGTTTCGCAGTGCCTACGAAAATCGCTACACCTGGGATGCAGACTTTCCGGGCTACACCGCCGATGTGACCTACAAGTGCGGTGACAAAGAATTTCACGGTAAGGCCAAAGTTTCCCCCGATCCTCGTATGGGCTTTAAGGGAGAGGTGACTGGCATTGAGGATGAGGCGGTTCTCAAGGCTGTTCAGGGTCAGCTTTGGGAAATTGCGGTTCACCGTGTGCGCCGTCCCTTCGAAAAGACCCATGGCAACAATACGTTCCGCTTTGGCGAAACCCATGACAATGGGGCGGTGGAACTGCTCATGGGTGGCAAGGCTGAGGGCGATCGCTACGAAGTCAACAACAATGAAGTCAGCTTGGTGCATCGTCATATGCACGGCACCGTTGTGACGATTAACACTCAGAGCAGCCATGATACTGGCGAAGGCTATCTCTCGCACAAGTACGACTCGGTTTACAGCGATCCGAAGACGGGTGAGAAAACCAGTGGTTTGAGCTTGTTTGAGGATGAGTATGAGAAGGTTGATGGCTATTCGATTTTGAATCGTCGGGCGATCGCACCAGCAGACGGCAATGAACCCACAGCTGAGTTTCTGTTTACGAACATTGAACTGCTGAAATAGGCGATTGCTGAAATAGGAATGTGATTGCCGAGGTAGGAACGGCTACAGCCACCTAACCGTAATGCGGTCTCGCTAGCCTTCAGCAATGCCCCAATGAAAAGCCCCGGCGTTAATGCCGGGGCTTTTCATTGGGGTGGGCTGTGATGGGCCGTTGGCCAAGCAAGCTTGAGCGTAAGCTCGGTTTGCTGGGCAACCGTTGGTCAACCGTTTTGGTTTGAGAGTGGCACTCTTAAAAAAGGAGAGAGAGTCAAGGCAATGTACCCCTTCTCTCTATCCTCGTCCCGATGCTGAGTGAACCCAAGTCTGTCTAGAGAACCTGCTCAACTTCAGCAATTTCGGGAATCATTTCCCGCAGTTTGCGCTCGATCCCCATGCGCAGGGTCATGGTTGAACTGGGGCAAGAGCCACAGGCCCCGTTGAGACGGAGTTTGACGACGGGACCATCAATGTCGACGAGTTCAACGTTACCGCCATCCGCGATCAGATAAGGACGGAGTTCATCCAGAACTGTCTCTACGTTGTCGTTGGTTAATGCGAGTGCTTCAGCCATGATTATTTCTTAAGAGCGCAGTGCCCCTCAATTTTACAGCGACTCCCCCAAGCCGTGGGAGCGAAAACCGTCCTTACGACAGTAAAAAAATAGGCCAGAAGCGGATCAAGAAAGCATGCAATAAGACATATTGCTTAAGCCAAAACGCCTTTGGTTTACACGCGTATCGGTTTGTAACGGACATAATTAAAGCTTTGATGATAACGAAACAGACGAGATGACAATTCCTTTTCCGCAGGGAATACTGTAACCATGGATACGATGGTTGTATGGACCCGTCGCCGTATCATCCGTCCTCCATTCGCACTTTCTCTAGTAAGTGCCTGTATGAGTCTTGTGCAATATCTACCTACCCCTGTGTGTTCATGTTCTGATTCCAAATTAGGTAGATGCAATGAAGAAAGTAATTTTTCGGCCTAGGATCGTGGCTGTGGCAGTTGGTGCGGTCTGTCTAGCTGCAGCCGTTAGCGGAGATGCGATCGCCGCAGGCGTGACCTTGGCAGATTCTGTCAACGACTTTCCCGATGCTAGCCAAAATAACCAAAATTTTGTTGAACAGAATGGCTGGCTCTACGGATACTATTCCACTCCTGGGGACCCCAGTACTTTTGTTCAAGCACCTAATACCGTTATTCCCGATAATCGTGGCTGGGTTGCAGGGGAGTTCATTGGCTACAGTCAGAGTATTTTCAACTCTCCCTGGATTTCCAGCGATACTCAATCGACCTATGACAATAACGGCAACTTTCTATGGTCTGTTCGCCGTTGGGAGAATGGCAATAGTCTCAATCCCTATTCTGGCCAAATTGAGATTAAGGGCGATTTTCATGAGGTCAACAGTTTTGATGATGGCACCATCGGCCGTATCTTCATTGATGGCCTAGAAATTACGCCAACGGTTGTGAATAATGTTACTCAGAATACGAGTGCTGTTCCGAATATGGGCGATGGGATTAAGTATGTTGGAGGGGATCTGTTGGAATATGTGGCCCAAGCCAGCATTAACGCCAATAGTGTGATCGACTTTGCATTGGACCCTAGGGAAAATACTCGTGATGACTCGACCCTTTTTACCGCAGTTATCAGTCAAAGTCATATTCCTTCTGCTCCTACACCCGCTTTATTGCCAGGGTTAATGGGTTTTGGCGCGAGTCTCTTACGTAAGCGTCGTCAGTTAAGCGATGCGTAAACCAGATCTACCCCTTTCCCCCACTCACATAGGCTGCAGTGAGTTCGTGCGTGGGTGCATTGAAAATCTGCTGGGTTGACCCAACTTCAATCAGCTGTCCCTTGTGCTGCTGCACCCAAAATACGGCAATGCGATCCGCAATCCGTTTTGCTTGGGCCAGATTGTGGGTGATGACCACCTGGGTGTAACGAGGCCGCAATCGCAGCATGAGTTCTTCCACGACAGCACTGGCGAGGGGATCCAGCGCGCTACAGGGTTCATCGAGCAAAAGCACCTCGGGTTGAAGAATGAGAGCCCGTGCAATGCAGAGTCGCTGTTGTTGCCCACCGGATAGGGCTAAGGCCGAACTATGGAGGCGATTTTTGACTTCTTCCCAAAGTCCCACATCCCGCAGAACAGCTTCGATGGCTTGGTGAATGGCCTGACGGAACGCTCTGCGGGATGTTTGGGATTTGACCAGTCCATGTTCCCGCAGAGGCAGAGCTAAATTTTCCCAAACGCTGAGGGGAAAGGGGTTGGGCTTCTGAAAGATCATGCCGATGCGACGGCGGAGAAGCAGGGTATCGGTGCGAGGGCTGAGGATATTGGTGCCGTTAAAGTGGATTTCGCCCTGGACGTGACAGTGGGGAACGAGATCACTCATGCGATTGAGGCAGCTGAGAAAGCTACTTTTGCCGCAGCCCGAAGGACCCACGATCGCCATAATTTCGCCGCTGGCAATGGGTAACGAGACATCGTGAAATGCCACCTGCTGACCATAGCTCAACTGCAAATGCTTGGCTTCAAGTAAAGGTTGGGTGCAGGTCGTGGCTGCTGACATCATGGTGGTCATGGGAACGGCGAGACTGAGTGAAGGTGAGCTGGGTTTGCAGGGGCTGAATGGGTCGAGAATAAAATGGGTCGAGAATAAAGCTGTTGAGGCGGACGATCGGTTTAGGCAGATTTATTCATACAAATTCGGGGCCCATTAAGACGAGTTTGCCCAGCGTTGGGCTAGGGCACCTGCAAGCAGATTGAGCAGTAAAAGCAAGGTTAGTAACACCAGCGCAGAGGCTGCTGCTCGCGCATCCCCCCCCGGAATATTCATAGAGAGATCGAAAATGTGGATGGATAGGGCCCGTCCTGAATCCATCAGTGAGCGCGGAAAACGATCGACATAACCGCTGGTGAAGATCAGTGCAGCCGTTTCAGCCAGAGCTCGGCCCATCCCCAACACTAATCCAGCGATTAAGCCTGGGACGGCGGCGGGCAAGATGATTTTGAATAGAGTCGTCGTTTGGGAAAGTCCTAGGGCGGCGGCACCCTGGCGATAGCTGGGGGGGACTGCTCGTAAGCCTTCTTCAGTGGTGCGAATCAGCAACGGTAAAACCATACAAGCGAGGGTGAGCCCACCGGATAGGATCGAGAACCCCAGGCCGAGTACCTGGGAAAAAAAGGCGTTGCCAAATAATCCAAAGACGATGGAAGGGACTCCGGCGAGGAAGTCGAGACTGCGGCGCACCAGGCGTCCCAACCGTTGATCGGTGATGGTGAACTCGGCCAGCAGCAGGGCGGTGCCCAGTCCTAGGGGAAGTGCGATCGCCAGACAAACACCCAAAATTAGCAGGGTTGAGACCAGCATGGGAGCAATGCCCCCTTCTCGACCGGCATTGCTCGGCTCCGCAAGCAAAAATGCCAGAGAAATCTGCCCCAGTCCCTGGGCTACGATCGCGCCTAGAATCCAGCAAAATCCTAGGCCAACGGCAATGACGGTTGCTGCCATCGCGAATCCCAGCAGGCGATCGAGCGCTGTAACGGTTAAGCCTGGTCGCTGACTGATACTCATATCCTGACACTCATATCCTGCTAACGCTCATGCACTATGACGCTCTCGCTCGACATGCCTTGGTTGGATATTCCCTCAGCCATAACCACTAGGCCAGCCACAATCGCCAACAAAACCAGACCACTGACAAAGAGTACTGCGCGATGATCGCCTGTGGCATAGGCCATTTCTAGGGCAATGTTGGCCGTGAGCGATCGCACGGGATCAAAGACTGAACTGGGTACTTGAACCACGTTGCCGCAGACCATCAAGACGGCCATCGTCTCTCCCAGAGCGCGTCCGGTGGCGAGGACGACTGCAGTGAATAAACCCGAACGGGCGCTGGGCAAAATGATTCGCGTCAGGGTTGTCCAGCGAGAGAGGCTCAGAGCGGCGGCCCCTTGCCAATAGGAACTCGGAATTTGTGCCAAGCTGGCGATCGCCAGTAGCGCCACCGTCGGCAAAATCATAAGGCTGAGAATCAGGGTTCCCGCTAACAAACTTTGTCCGGGTGGGTGGAGTCGGTTGATTTGAGGCACCAATACAACTAATCCCCAAAAGCCATAGACCACGGAAGGAATTCCAGCTAGTAGTTCCAACAACCGTCGGTAGGGGACTACCAATAACGGTGGTCCGTAGCATTGGCAAAAGAGTGCTGAAAGCAAACCAAGGGGGGTGGCGATCGCCGTGGCGCCTAAGGCGATCAGCCCACTGCCCAGAACCATGGGCATTAGGCCGAAGCTTCCTTCTAGGGGATGCCAGCTACCGTCTGTCCAAAAGCGAATAAACCCTAGATTTTGTAGGGCAGGCCAAGCTTCTTGCAGCACGAACAGCGTAATCAGCAGTACGAGCAATCCAGTGATGCTGCCCAGCAAGCGCAGACTGTGACGCAGGATGCGATCGCGTCGGTGAGCCCGTCGAAGGGAGGACAGTTGGCTCATTTCAAAGGTCTGCATTTGAGTGACCTAGCTAGGGAGTCGAGGGGGCGAGGGGAGCAGATTCGATCGGAACAAAGTTTTGCTGTTCGATCAGGTCTTGGACCTGAGGAGATTGAGCAAATTGAAGAAAGGCTTGCGCCGTAGGCTCGGAGGCTCCCTGGGTAACCAAGTTAAGGGTGCGTGCTAGGGGGAACGTTCCGTCTTGCAAGGTAGTCGTGCTGGGGGACACCCCATCTAAAGGAAGCATCTTGAGCGGCTCTCCCCGCCCGATGCTGTGCTCAGCGGCGCCGATCGATACGTAGCCAATTGCGTTGGGATTTCCTGTGACAGTTTTGATGCCCTGTTCGTTGTCGCCGATGATGACCTGGGCTTGAATCTCGCTATTTTTGAGGTCGAAGTGTTTGAGAAAGACGTCTAGGGTAGAGCGCCCCTCTGCCTTGTTGACCACGGTGATAGGGCTAGTTGGTCCGCCCGCCACGTCAGACCATTGGGTGAGTTGCCCCTGGTAAATGTCAACGACCTGCTCTGGACTCAGTTCGGCAACGGGATTCTCGCTGTGAAGAATGATGGCAATGCCGTCCCGAGCGATCGCATGGGCTGTCAAATCCCCTTCCTCAGGCTTGAGACTCCGGGACACCATACCAATGTCGGCACTGCCATTGCGTGTGTCAGCCAATCCCCGAGAGGAGCCACCCGTTTGAACATCAACACGCACTTGAGGATGTTGTTCTTCAAAGCGTTTTCCCATTTCAATGGCCAGTGGCGCAACCGTACTGGACCCTGTGAGAACAATATTTCCCTGCAGTTTGATGCCTTCAGAATTGGCAGCTTGGGGTGGCTTTGCACAGGCTGTAAGCCCCAACATTAAAAAGGCAACGGTACCCAATGAATACTGCCGTATCGTTGAAATTTTTTTCACTGATTTACGCCCTTATACTTCACTCAAAAAGACAAGATGCAGCAATTCAAATTCAGACCGTTCCGTTCCATTAGAATTTGAGGGGCAAGGCGATAGAAAACACTTTTTCCTGCCCGTTCTGCTACAACAAAATTGGCGTCTCGTAAGATACGGAGATGATGAGAAAGTAGACTTTGCTCGATGCTGAGTTGGACCGTTAGTGCGCCAACACTTTTGGGACCTTGCTGTAGTGCTTTCAGTACGCCGAGCCTTGTGGAATCGGCGAGGACCTTGAGTTTACTAGCGCAGGATTGGTTTGCATTGGACATTGTGGAGTGATTCATGGCTGACTCTAGCAAAATGCCAGGGCAAGCTTAAAATGAACTGAGATTCATATGAAAAATATTTCATAAAACAGAAAAAGCCGTAATATTGCTTACGCTATTCTGCGACGCTTCGAGTGATTTGAGAATTGATCAACCCGTCCTGTTGATGCGAGCAACGCTGTTACGATTGCGTGGCACAATTGCTGTCTTCAAGTCTCTCTCTTCCCACGTCGCGATGATCGGCGCAATAAAACGAAATCGTGATGGCTTGAGGCATCAAGTAAGCAAAATAATTCTATTCCTAACCATAAAGTTTCCGTGAAAAGAGAGAGGCGCGATGACGCTTTTCTTTGGACAAACGTAAAATTGAATTACTTAGGGACTGCTCTGTTTTATTTGTTACTTTTTATCGTTAGAAAATCCGACAGGCAATCTCTATGGTGTCAGGCCATGCTGTTTGGCTATCTAGTCCAGTGGCTATCTACCACCTGTCATATTTGATCGAATGGGTCGTATCGCATTATGAGTTATCACTATTTATCAGGAGTACCCCGGGCGATTTGCATGGGGGTTATTTCTGCGGGGGTCGTTGGGGCCGGCATTGGTGTCTTCGATTTTGGTCATGGGCCTAAAGCTCAAGCTGCTGGGATGATTTTGGCGGATTCTGTGCTGGATTTTTCTGGAACGCAGGGGACGGGGCAAGGGCAATGGCAGTACGGCTATTACGAGACCCCAGGGAAGTCTGATTCTTTTATGCCTCTGTCCTATGACGGGAGCGAGCGTCTTTGGGAAGAAACGCCGACTCGCCCCGGTCGGCCAGGAGCGGTACCAGGCTCTTCTTCTTGGGCTGTACTAACCAAACAAGGTGGGCATCCTTCTTCCTATCCCCGTGGACAGCGTTGGGTGGTCCGTCGCTGGATTAGTGATTATGCCGGTTCTGTCCAAGTTTCGGGCTTTTTCGGAGATGTTAATACTAACGGAAATGTCCTAGGCCGGGTTTTGTTGAGCGGCGTTCAGCATCAGGTCATGGAGAGTCAGATGGTTAATCAGGAAGAAAGCTATTCGTTTTTGGCTACGCTTCAGTTAGGCGATCGCCTTGACTTTGCCTTGGACCCCAACGGTCCAGATGGTCATGATTCCGCTCGATTCACCGCTCAGATTCAAACCATTCCGACCGCTGTGCCGACGCCAGCCCTATTGCCAGGACTGATCGGCTTTGGGGTGCGTATGCTGAAGCAGCGTCGCAGAGTGGCTTGAGGAATAGACTGGGTCACGTCTAAAGCGCTGCAATCCCCTTACGTCCATGTGACTTATATATATGGGTGTAAATCGTTCTCGTGAGGTCTGATTTTCTGGGTTTTGTCTATCTATTGCTGAGGACCAATCTGGAGGTAGTCGGTAAACCGCTGTTCCAACTGCGCCATATTCAGATCCTGAACCCAATATTCCACTAAAGCATGGCCAAAGGCCCAGGCATCCCGTGTGACGGTGATGGAGCTATCCTCCGTCGAGACGCTGTCATTGAGTAGGAAGGGCCAGAGCTTGAGGAGATCAAAACTCAGCGGGGGCTCGCCGGGCTTGAGAAGTGTAAAGAGGTCATAGGCCATTTGCAGTTTGCCAATGACCAGCGGTAGTCGCTCCACGGGAATTTGCTGCATTAGCACCTGGGCTAAGGCGGGGGTGCCGGTGGTCATGGTGGAGATAAATTGCAAAACCGGACTCTTGAGCAGGGCGGTTAGTCCCTGGGTCGTCGCCATTTGAAGCGTATATTGCTCAATAATCTGGACAGCCGCTGCCGTGCGAGCGTCTTGGTTGCGTAAGAAACGGGCAAGACGCAGTTGCTTGGCCGGATCGATCGTTTGCATGAGAGCAAGGGATAACATGTCGATGTTCCAGGCTGGTCGTCGAGCTTCAGGCTGTTGAGCGTTTGACTCTTGAACGTTTGACTCTTGAGAGGACAAATCACCTGTCACGATGGGTAAAACTTGCTCACACAGAGCGCCGAGGGATTGGACTCGATAGTCTGTGGCTTGACGAATGGAACGTTCCTTCGGGCGATCGCCAGTCATCCAATCGTAGGGGGGCTGCCATTCGCGCAGGGGGCGAAGTCGATCCACCTGGGTCACAATGGCGATGCTCGGTATGTTTTCGACGCTGTCTTGCAAATCCTCAAGGAAATCCACATCCATTTGCAGAGCTGAGTCCAAGGCTGGTGTGACAAGAAGAAGTAAGTCAACCTGATCGGCGTAGTCTAGGACCAGTTGCCGTAGGTCTCCTTGATTCACCTGTTCATAGCCCGGTGTATCCCAGAGGACCAGAGCTTCGCCGCTCGGTAACTGCCAGCGATAATTTTGAATCTGGTCAGTGCTGGGTAAGACATCAACTTCAGCCCGCTCTGACTGAAAGAGCGTATTGATCAAACTGCTTTTTCCCGCTCCAGTGCGTCCAACCAGCAGAATATTGACAGGCTTTTGGGCAATGGTTTCGACCGGCTCTGCCTGGTCCAAAATACTGCGCAGTGTTTCGGTTTTGGCCTGGGGCAAGCCTGCCGGTGCACTGGGGGCGAATGTTTCTAGGGGTAGGGTGTTGCCGCTGTAGAGGGCGATCGCCTGCTGGGCCAGATTGCGTAGCGCAGCTTCCCGCAAGAGCTGACTCAAATTGAACAGAAGCTGTTGATTCGCCCGAGCCCCGTAGCCCTGGGTGGCTGTGCGAGCCGCCGCCGCCGCTGGATTAACGGCCCATTGCACCCAGGTCCAAGCCTTCCATAGTTTTCGAGCTGAGGGTTGCAGCTTTCGATACATTTCATAGCCTTGATAGGCTTGCCCGACCGTGACGCGATTCAGAGCAGGGGATAACTTTTGCATCCACTGGTCCATATCATCTGTGGTGCCGCGAATCAGTGCATAGGCCTGAGGAATATAGATATTGAGTAGCGGATACTTGACCTCAGGGTGATAGACATGGGCCACTTCCGTAATCAGCGACAGGCAACGCTGCCAAAACGTGACCCAGTCCTCCCATATCGGCAGGTCTTCTTGGGTCTCTCGCAAGACTTGCTGAACAATGGCCTCTGCTCGACGGATGTCGTTATCTCTTGTGTCTTGTCCTGGTTGGACTGCCACTTCCAACTCTGCTGTGACCTCTTTGAGGGCAGACTCAATCTCAGATAGGTCCGATCGCGTCCATTTCACGAGCAACCATCGCCAGCCCAACAACATCAGAGCAAATATTGCCCAAATCCAACTGATGCCCCAGGTATGAACCTGTGAACCGGCTGCAGCGATGACAAACGCGACGATCGTGATAATCGGAGCCGCTAGAACAATCCATTGCCATTTAGCAAGACGAATACCCATTGCATGTTTCCTAAGGGATTTGATTGCTCTCGCACATTCCTTTCCAGACTAGCTTCCCCAATTAAGGGTCAGCTTAGGAATGGGACGCTATTTCCTGAAGGCCACTAAGGCCACAATTTGCAGACTCGTAGAGGACGATATAGGGATGCTGTTGCGCTTCCGGTAAACGAGTATGAAGGATGTCCGTCATCGCCAATACTGGAAAAATAACAAATTTATGCGGCCAATCCCTTACGCCAAAGGCGATCCCAGAATTTTTAGAAAAAGATCCCCAAAAAACTTTGATTTGGGTGTTGACACGATTTACCCAACAGCGTTACTTTAGTAAAGCGCTGAACGGGGCACTGCTCCGGTCAAGACGCCAGAACCTAGACAGAGTAATAGATTGAGAGCTTTTAAGCCAGAAGTCCTCGTCAAAGAAACTGGTCAACTGGACATTGATTTTGTATCAAGGTTTGGTGACAATTTCGAACAAAGATGAAGGAACCGGATAAGAGAAAATCTGGTGCCGGATGGCGAATGATGTAGATGAATTTCGATGTTGTTCGAGCTAGATAATTTAAGTTTCGACTTGAAGAGATTTAGTAACTTTCTCAGATGAGTTTCTTCGTGAAATTTGTCAACACAATGGAGAGTTTGATCCTGGCTCAGGATGAACGCTGGCGGCGTGCTTAACACATGCAAGTCGAACGAAGTCTTCGGACTGAGTGGCGGACGGGTGAGTAACGCGTGAGTATCTGCCCATAGGCGGGGGACAACCATTGGAAACGATGGCTAATACCCCATATGCCGAGAGGTGAAAGGTTTACTACCTGTGGATGAACTCGCGTCTGATTAGCTAGTTGGTGGGGTAACGGCCTACCAAGGCGACGATCAGTAGCTGGTCTGAGAGGATGATCAGCCACACTGGGACTGAGACACGGCCCAGACTCCTACGGGAGGCAGCAGTGGGGAATTTTCCGCAATGGGCGAAAGCCTGACGGAGCAACGCCGCGTGAGGGAGGAA